>NZ_JARVCO010000008.1 GCF_034531395.1 Pontiella agarivorans
CTTGCGGTCGGGTGCTTTGAATGTGGAGTGCATGAGCACGTTTGAGACTGTGCCTGATGGGGGTGGAAGTTTCAAATTATAAAACATGCTATTCTTTGCAATACTGCGCTTTTTAGATAAAATCCGATTTTGTTTTATGCGCGGATGGTTTCGAGGATGAGGGGAGGGGGGATTCGGGGGGAGGGGGAGATGCTGAAGGCGGTTTTCAGGAGTTGGGAAAGCTGTTCCGTGTTTTCGCGGCTGTTGGAGTGGAAAAAGTGCTGGCGAATTAACGTATGTTTTAAACAAATTTCTGACTATCGCTTCTGAGGTTCAACCGATTACATCTATAATTCATTTTGGTGTTGAAAGCCGGAGACGGTTTTCTGGTTTGTAATCAGTGCACAGGAGCGATTGAGTGATGAAGAGATGTTTTATAGTCGGGCTGGTTTGGTTTGCAGTTTTGCAGGTTCTGGCTGCTAAACCGAATGTGATTTTTATTCTGGCGGATGATTTGGGCTATGGGGATCTGAGTTGTTATGGCCAGACGAAGTTTGAAACGCCGAATATTGATGCGCTGGCGAAAAGGGGTATGCGGTTTACCAATCATTATTCTGGGTCGACGGTTTGCGCGCCGTCGCGCTGTTCGTTGCTGACGGGGTATCATATGGGTCACGCGGCTGTTCGCGGAAATGCGGAGCTTGTTCCGGAGGGGCAGCAGCCGATGCCGGCGGATACGTATACGGTGGCGCATCATTTTAAGAAGGCGGGCTATAAAACGGGGGTGTTCGGAAAATGGGGGCTGGGTATGGCCGGGTCGACGAGTGATCCGAAGAGCATGGGTTTTGACCGGTTTTACGGCTATAACTGTCAGCGTATGGCGCACTGTTATTATCCGGCCTGGCTATGGAGCGATAATGAGCGGGAATTCCTGTGGGGCAATGTGGGTTCGTTTAGCAAGGATTATGCTCCGGATCTTATTCATGATGAAGCGCTGAAGTTTATGCGGGCCCATAAAGATGAGCCGTTTTTTATGTATTATGCTGCTGTACAGCCGCATGCTGATATGATTGCTCCGGAAGAGTATATGGAGAAACACCGGGGAAAATATCTGCCAGAGCTGAATTATGAAGAGGATTATTATAGGGGCCAGCCGGAGGGTCATGCGGCTTTTGCGGCGATGGTGAATGTGCTCGATGATTATGTCGGGGATGTGATGGCGGAGCTGAAGAAACTGGGGTTGGCGGATAATACACTGGTGATTTTTACGTCGGATAACGGTGCGCATGAAGAGGGGGGTGCTGATCCGGAATATTTTGATTCCAACGGGATTTTCAAGGGGTTCAAGCGGGATCTGTATGAAGGTGGAATTCATGTGCCGTTTATTGCTGCTTGGCCCGGAAGGATTCAGGAGGGCGTTGTGAATGATCATCTGTCGACTTTCTGGGATTTTCTGCCGACTGTGGCGGATTTGACCGGTGTGCCGCTGGATGAAAAGGTGGATGGTCAATCCTATCTGCCAACCTTGCTGGGGAAACCGGGTCAGCAGGAACATGATTGGCTCTATTGGGAATTTACGATGAAGGGGGGGCGGAAAGCGATCCGTAAAGGAAAGTGGAAGGGTGTTATTTATGATATAAATAAACATTCGGATGCCGCGCTGGAGCTGTATGACCTGGAAAAGGATCCTGGCGAAACACGGAATCTTGCCAAAGAGTATCCGGAAGTGGTGGATGAACTGAACATGCTGATTCAGAAGAGCCGGAAGCCGTCGCATCTGGATAAGTGGAATTTTAATTAATCTTAACCTGAAGTTATTGATATGAAAAAACGGATAGTGATTCTTTCTTTGCTGGCAGGGATAACTGTGCTGGCGGAGAAAAAACCGAATATTGTAGTTCTGCTGGCTGATGACATGGGCTATGGGGAATTGGGATGCTACGGACAGGAAATCATTAAAACGCCGACGATTGATGCGTTGGCCGAGCAGGGGGTGCGTTTTACTGATTTCTATGCGGGGTGCTCTGTGTGTTCGCCATCGCGCGGGGTTTTGATGACCGGGATTCATGCCGGGAAGGCTACAATCCGGGGCAACAAAGCCTTTGTGACCGTTGGTGGAAAGTGGGACCGCATTGCGCTGAAAAAATCGGAAGTCACGCTGGCAGAAATGCTGAAGGGCGCGGGGTATCAGACGGCGTTTGTCGGAAAATGGCATTTGGGCATTCCGGAGGATGTTTCGACCTGGGCCTGTAACCGCGGTTTTGATTTTGCGGTGCAGGAGCAGTGGGGGCCTAAGCCGGGTGGCGGCGTCTATGATGAGCGTTATCATTTGAAAAACGGCAATACGGAAGAGATTTTCCATGATTACACAAAGTGGAGTTGCCTGGATGAATTCCGCACGGAGATTGCGCTCGATTATCTGGATTCTGAGTATGACAAAGAAAAGCCGCTGTTTCTTTTCATGTCTTATCGCAGTCCGCATGCGCATGAGTTTTTCCTGAGTGAATATGACAATTATAAGGATGAGATGCGTGATGGGTATCGCTGGCCTGAGATTGAACGGCGGCATGCCTCGCGTATTTCGATGCTGGATCAGCAGATTAAACGGCTGCTGGATAAACTTGAGGCCATGGGCGAACTGGAAAATACCTTTATTCTGTTTGCTTCGGATAACGGACCGACGGTGGAAAATCATCATGACCGGTTTTTCTTCCAGAGTTCGGGGGGGCTGAAGGGATATAAGCGTGATATGTATGAAGGGGGTGTGCGTGTTCCTGGGATTGCGGTGTGGCCGGCGAAGGGCTTGAAGGGCAAAGTGACGGATCATCAGGCCACGTTTTATGATGTGATGCCGACCTTCGCCGAAATTGCGGGCATTCAGCCGCCGGAGCAGACCGATGGTATTTCGTTCCTTCCGGAAGTGCTCGGCAAGGAACAGCCGAAACATGATCATATCTATTTTGAAATTATTGAAAGCCCTCATGATAAAGCATTCCGTCAGGCGACCCGGATGGGTAAGTGGAAGGCGGTGCGTTATGGGGTTTCTGGAAAAGTGGAGCTGTATGATCTCGAAAAGGATCTTTATGAAACCAGAAATGTGGCCGGTGAATATCCTGAAATTCTGATGCGCATGAAGAAGATTCTCGAGACCGAAAGCACAACCACCCCGCATTATCCCATGGCGGGACAGCCGATAAAGAACTGAGGACAAAAATGAAAAAAAACTTCTTATGGATAACCCTGTTGGCTGCAGCCGGTCTGATGGCCGGATGCAAGGAAGTGGATGAACACACCATGACCGTGAACCGGGACTGGAAATTCCAACGTTTGGAAAATCCGGACGATCCGGCTGACGGTTTCCAGGCATTGGAATTTGATGATTCGGCCTGGACCACAGTGGACCTTCCGCATTCCGGCTATCTGGAGCCACTGGTCATTACGGATCAGTGGCAGGGTGTGGTGTGGTACCGCAAGGATTTCGAGGTGGACGAAAGTCTGGCCGATAAAAAAATCTGGCTGACGCTGGAAGGGGCGATGAGCCAGTCGAAGATCTGGATCAACGGCGAGCTGGCCAAAGAACGCGAAGGCGGTTATCTGCCGGTCGTCGTGGATGCCACGGACTATGTGAAACCCGGGCAAAAGAATACGGTGGCGATTCGGCTCGATAGCCGGGACAATCCGTACACCGGGCCGAAACCGATGAAACGTCTTGATTTCTGCATGTACAGCGGGCTCTACCGCAATGTGCTGGTGACGATGAAGGAGAAGGTCTACATTTCGCATCCGGTATTGGCCGATAAAGAGGCCGGCGGGGGTATCTTTATTACATATCCCGAGGTTTCCGCGGCGAAGTCGACGGTTCAGGTGAAAACACATGTGGTGAATGAAAAAGCCGGTCCGCAGACGATTCAGGTTGCGCAGAAAGTTCTTTTCAAGGGAAAAACGGTGGCGGAAAAAGTCTCGGAGCCGGTGGTGCTTAAAACCGGCAAAGACGTGGAGCTGACCGAAAGTTTCCAGCTGTCGGATGCACCGCTGTGGTCGGTGGATGAGCCGAATTTGCATACCATGAAAACGACGGTGCTGGTGGACGGAAAAGCGGTTGATTCGGAAACAACGCGTTTCGGTATCCGCAAACTGGAGTTTCGCAACGGGCATGAATTCTATCTGAACGGGAAGAAAATGTATTTGCGCGGCACCAACCGTCATCAGGATTATCCGTTCATAGGTTATGCACTTTCCGATGCGGCACAGTATCGGGATGCGAAGAAAATCAAAGAAGCCGGTTTCAATGTGGTTCGTCTTTCGCATTATCCGCATTCGCCGGCGTTCATGGATGCGTGTGATGAGCTGGGTCTGCTGACGCTGGATGCCATCATGGGCTGGCAGTATTATCTGGATGATGACCGCTTCCGTGAATACTGCTATCGCTCTTCACGAGAACTGGTTCGTCGGGACCGGAATCGTCCGAGTGTGCTGGCCTGGGAGGTTTCGCTGAATGAAACGAAGGATATGCCGGACTCCTTTATTGAAGAGCTGCATCGGCTGGCCCATGCGGAATATCCGGGAGACAATACCTTTACTGCGGGCTGGATTGATCATGCCTGGGATATTTTCCTGCAGGCACGTCAGCACCGTATTATGCATGATTATCACAAAAACCTGGATAAGCCTTATTTCGTTTCGGAGTACGGGGACTGGGAATATTATTCCAATAACGCCGGGCTGAATCAGGATCGGCTGGATAAAGACCGCCGTCTTGAGATGAGCAGCCGGCAGGCGCGCGGGTTCGGCGAAGCGCGTTTGCTTCAGCAGGCGCATAACCTGCAGGAAGCATATAACGATAATCTGAATACGCATGCCTTCGGAGACGGCTACTGGGTGTTTAACGATTATAACCGCGGTTACGCCGAAGATATCGAGTATTCCGGCGTGGTGGATATTTTCCGCATTCCGAAGTTTGCTTATTATTTCTACCAGAGCCAGCGTGATCCGGCACAGGGAGCCATGGCACACGTTGCAAGTTGGTGGACCAAGGATTCGCCGCTGAATGTCAAAGTCTTCAGCAACTGCGATGAGGTGGAACTTTTCCTGAACGGGGCTTCACTTGGAAAACAGAAACCGGATACCGGAAAAAATACTGAAAATCTGGGCCATCCGCCGTTTACTTTTGCGCTCAGTACATTCAAGCCGGGCACACTGAAAGCGGTCGGATATATCAATGGAAAACCGGCGGCAGAGCATCTGGTTCGTACTCCGGGAAAACCGGTTAAGCTTGAGATTGTCATCGATGAAAGCGGAATCGCTCCGCAGGCCGGTGTGAATGATACGGTATTTGCCTACATTCAGGCGGTGGATGAACATGGAACGGTGGATCCGACTTATGCGGATGTGGTGATGGTTGAAATGGACGGCGATGCCACGGTGCTTAATACGGATGCTCTTATGGCGGAAGCCGGCATTGCCACCGCCTTGCTGCAAATCGAAGACGGTGAAGGGGATATTACGCTGACGGCTTCATCAGGAAATCTGAGTGGAAGTCTGACGTTTAAGGCGGAGTAAAAACAAAAACGTTTGCATCAAGCCGGACGGAGCCGTGTGAAATCACGGCTCCGTTTTTGGTTGATGGAGCGAATCTTTCAGGCTTTTCCGTTGCTGCGGAAGCGGGTCAGGGTTTCGGCAATATCGTCGCGAATGGCTTCGATTGCCCATACCGAAATATCGTGGTAGTAGGTTTTGCCCTCGGCCTCGTTAAGTTTGCACTGGATGGTCTGCGCAACGGAATAGACCATGTTGCTGTAATAGTTTATTTTTTTGACGCCGCGGTCGATGGCCGCATGGAAATCCGCCGGTTCCAGTCCGGAGCCGCCGTGCATCACCAGCGGTGCTCCGGTTTTATTCCGGATTTCCTGCAGACGGTCGAAATCGAGCACCGGCTGTTTGGCATAGACCCCATGCGCCGTGCCGAAAGCCACAGCCAGGGCGTCAATTCCGGTTTCATGATAAAAACGGATCGCTTCTTCGGGGTCGGTATAGAGATCCGGATTTTCCTCAAGGTCTTCATCGTCGCAACCTTCGGGACGGGTGAGCTGCCCCAGTTCAGCTTCCACGGAAACTCCGAGCGCCTGGGCAACCTGGACAATTTCTTTTGTGGTTCGGATGTTTTCCTCCAACGGAAGGTGGGATCCGTCATACATCACGGAAGTAAATCCGGCTTTCATTGCACGGATGATCGAGCTGTAGGTTTCGCCGTGGTCAAAATGTACGCAGACCGGCACCGTGGCGCGGCGGGCACAATCGACCATGATGGCCCCGAGTTCTTCAATGCTGACCAGCGCTTCGTGCACTTCGGCCAGCATCAGGATCACCGGTGCGTTGGCTTTTTCGGCTCCGGCGATCACACCGCGTACCATATCCTGGTTCATGACGTCGACGGCACCGATGGCCCAGTTTTCATTTTTATTCAGTTCCAGCAGTTCAGTGAGGGTTACTAAAGGCATGGTTTACTCCTTGTTTCGGATATACTGTTTGAGTTCTGAGGATAAACCGGAGAGATCTTCGGCTTTGAGTGATGCGGGATTCGGAAGCTGTGTCCGTCCGCCGAACTGCAGCGCGACACGGGATGCAAAAAAAGCGGCAAATTCCATTCGCAGATTCAGCGGCAGTCCGTCCAGCAGGGCAGATGCATAGCCGGCATGATAGGCATCACCGCAGCCGGTGGTATCCACCGCCTGCACGCTGAAGGCCGGCTGATGGATAAGTTCCTGCTCGTTCAGGGTCCAGCTTCCCTTAATGCCGTCAGTAATGATGACACGGCCGTCGGTCCAGCCGGAGAGTTCGTATAAAGCGGCATCCATGGTCTCGCATCCGGTCAGTTCGAGTGCGCCGGATAGGGGCAGAATGGTATCGGTGCCGAGTTTCATCGCTTTTCGCATCAGTTCCGCGTCGCCGGTTTCAATGTCAAGTACCGACGGAATACCGTATTTATGGGCAATTCTGAGGGCTTCGAGCGCTCCTTCTGTCTCATACCCATCCACCAAAAGCAGTCCAGCCTCTTTGATGGCTTCCGTGGGGATGTCGCCTGGCGTTAACTTTTCATAACCGGCAAGGCTGTAGTACACCGTGCGTTCACCCTGCTGATCAATCGCTACCACTGCGATGGCGGGCTGTGCCTTTTCCGATTTGATCAGCAGACTTTCGGAAACGTTGTACATTTGCAACTCGGTGCGGGAAATGCTGCTCAATGTGTTGTTCCCCAGTTTTCCGACGAAGCCGGTTTTCCAGCCCATGGAAGCCAGGCCGCAGGCGGCATTGCCGGCGGGAGCACCGCCCTGGATCACCAGACGGGAAACTTCGTGCTTTTCGCCTTCGGTGATTTTATCCGGCCGTTCGAACAAAATGTCGATGACATTAAGGCCGACCACCACAGCATCATATTTTTTTCCAGACATGGGAAACCTCCATTCTTCAGCAGGCGCTGAATCCAGACATTCCGCCGGGATTTGTATGTTTGATTTCTTCAACATCCAGCCAGTGATTCATCATGCGGATATCCTCCAGCCAGTGGCCGTAGCCCAGGGACCAGTGATGATCGAGCCCGTTGTCGAAAATGGTGCCCATAATCGTATCTGCCGTGAGAGGAGCTTTCGGTTCGAGTTCCGCATAGGAGCCGCGGAAGGCGGCTTCGCATTCCTGAAGGCTTCCTTCCCAGCCATACATGGCGGCCGACGCCGGGCTCTGGTAGCGCAGCATGGTGACTTCGCCCAGTTCGAGCAAAAATTCCAGCATCATGCCCACGGCGGTTTCCGGGTCGGCATTTTCGAGAATGGAGTGGGTGCGCGATTCGAAGCAGGTGCCTTTGCGCAGCAGACGGGTGGCACTGGATCCGCAGTGCCAGATGCCCAGCCGGTTCTTCACGGTATCGGCAATCGAAATATCCATCATCGTCGGAATGGCTTTTCCTTCCGAGATCAGGAAAAGGGCCATGGAGGACATCAGGCCGTTCATATCGCTTTCTTCTGTAGTACACAGGCCGAAATCATTCAGCAGCGAAACCGCACCGTCTGAGGCACAGCCATAGACATCGAACATTTCCGGCCAGCTCTTCACGGCACAGCCGATGTAGTTGTTTTCTGCCGCAAGGTCCAGCGTGCCGAGTGCCAGACGCAGTGTCTGGAAAACCTGTTCCTCGGAAACCGTGTTGGATGCGCATCGCGGAGATTCCAGGAGCGCATCGCGCACGGCTTTTAAATCGTCATCGCTGAACTTGCGGGCACGGTCGAAAATGACATCAATGCCGACCCGGTCTACGCGAATCCCGTAACGTTTCATTACACTGAGTTCATCCAGTTCGCAGTCGTAGAAGCCGGGGACGCGGGCGGCTCCGAGCGACAGCAGTTTGCCGGTTTTGAACCGCGAAACCGCACGGACACTGCGGGCAAACCGCGGAACCATCGGATGAATCTCCTCTTCAAGCGCTTGTTGGAACCAGGCATATTTCACCCCCAGCGTATTGAAAATTCCGAGCAGGAAATTCTGACAGCACATGCTGTTGGCGGAAAGCCGTTCACCGCGCTCATCCGGAAACGACCAGCTGAGCAGGGGAACATGGTTCATGCTCAGCCAGCGGCCCAGAATCGCCCCCAGTTCGCCCGTGGTGTAGGAGGCATGGAATAGTATCAGTCCATCGATTCCATCCTGCATTCGACGGTTGAGGAATTCTGTCATCAGGTCTGCATCTTCAAACGGGGTTTCGGCCCGGATAATTTCAAAAAGTCCGGAATCTACGGATGTTTCGACCATAGCCACAGCTTCGTTATAGCGGCGGCACGCTTCATCCCACGGAAAGTGGGCGCGGACTCCGCATCCCAACACGACAATGCGCGTTCGCCGTGGTTCAGGAAAGGCAGGAATCAATTTGATGATCCCATCGTGGGCAATGCCGGTTTTGGGCAGATCGAGATAAGACGGTGTGTTTTCCTGTTTCATAGCTCATACCTTTTCGGGGTTCAATTGAGCCATCCATGGTACGGAATAAAACCGATGCCGCTACGCCCGGAATGATCAATAATGATACTATATTGATATTGTTTGAAAACTGCTTTAGAACCGGTTTCTCACTTTTAACGGAAGAAAACGACGATGAAACTGGCCTATGAACATATCCGAAAAGATGTGGGAACCTCTTTTTATGCCCATCGGTTTGAGGACCGGGACTTTGTGCACTCCTATCATGTTCATGAAGAGGCGGAGCTGATTTATATTAAAGCCGGGCGGGGCCGCCTGGTGGCAGGCGATTATTCCGGGCGTTTCGAAGCCGGTGAGCTTTTTCTGTTTGGAGAAAATCTGCCGCATGCCTTTTTCAGCGATACCCTGCAGGAGAAGCAGCCGCAGCGGGTGTGCTCGTTATATGTTCAATTTCGGCCCAGCTGTCTGGGGGAGCATTTTTTTGATCTGCCCGAGATGGAGGACCTTCGCCGGGTTTTGGCCAAATCGAAGCGGGGACTTAAATTTTCCGGTTTTGATTCCCGGCGAATTGAGGCCCTGTTTGACGATGTGCTGCAGGCCCGGCCGGTCCGACGGATTGCCTGTTTTATTGAGATTCAGGATGAAATTTCGAGGTGCCGAAACCGGATGCTGGCCTCCCGTCAATATTTACGTGCCGAGGTGCATCATGACAGTGAACGGCTGAACCGGGCCATTGATTATATTCACCGGAAGTTTACTGAGGCGGTTACGCTTGATGAAATCGCTGCCGCCGCCCATTTGTCACCGGAGGCATTCAGTCGTTTTTTCAAAAAATATATGGGCATTCCATTCATCGAATATGTCATTCAGCTTCGTCTGAGTGAGGCCTGCCGGATGCTGCTCGAAACAGATCTGCCGATCACGGAAATTGCTTTTTCGGTGGGTTTTCGAAATCTGTCGAATTTTAATCGGCAGTTCCTGAAACACAAAGGGAGCTCGCCCCGGGATTTCCGGAAAGTTGAGCGTTAAATCAGGAGTACCGAAAAATCATTCAGTCTTCCGCCTGATGTAATTCATCGAGCGTAGTGGCCGGTGTTTTGTGTTTCACTTTCCGGAAATCGTGTTCGCAGGTTTTTCCGGGGTGAAGTTTTTTCCATTCGGCATACGTTCCGTATTCATCGAATTCATAGACCGACCATGCAGGAATCACTTTTCGGGCAATGCCGCGTTCAATCTGCTGAACCCCGCATTGGCTGCACTGTGTCCATTCCGTGGTGGGGCGGAAATAGATGATTCCAACAATCACAACAAACATGAGAATGAAAAGGATGCGTTTTTTCATGCGAAGGATTTGGCGGAATTTGCCGCTGGATGTCAAATTCGGACTGCGTCTATTTAATTCCCGCCGCGGCATTGGATCGGTGCAGCAGCTCGTTTCGCATGGCCGCAGAAGCCTTGAAAAAGGCTTTTTCATTACGCTGTTCGGTTTCGGGGGTATTGGTGCCGTCAGAGGCGATATCGTCGAGCGTCACACCGTGTGTTCCCAGCAGAACCCAGAAGGTTGCGGAGTCGGAGTCATCAACCGTTTTCAGCCCTTTAGGGAATTTTCCCCGTCGGTACACGCGCCCGAGGTGCGAGGCTGTAAACGCCTCATAAAACTCAGCACCGCGCGGGCTGCCTTCCACGATGCCGGCCTGACCGATGGCGGCACACTCGTAAAAAACAACCGCTCCGGCTTCGGCCTGTTTTTTTACATAAGCAGTGGCCTCTTCGTCAGCCCAGGCATTATGAGTACGCCATGGTTTTTCCATGGTGCCGACGTGGAAATAGGAGTTGGTCCAGTGCGAGATAAAGACCGCTTTTTTCAACAGGTCTTCACGGCCGGAAGCCAGGCAGTGATTGATCAGCAGGGCCGGTTCCGACTGTGTGCCCCAGCAGAGAATATACAGTGTGCCATCCGTTTTTTCCAGTTCCTGGAAAAGGGCTTGGACCGACGGATAGTTTTCCAGAGAACGGTAGGTTTTTGCGGGATCGTATTTTTCAGGATTTTTCCAGGCATAGGATTCTACAAAACGGATGTTTTCCGGATAGCCGCCGACCATTTTGTTCAGATTCGGCAGATCGGCGAGATAGGCCGTCAGAAAAAGATCGTCAGCCCATTTTTTCATGCTGAGTTCACGCTGATGCGGCTGCGAGTTCAGATTGCCGCCCACGACGATGGCTCGGGTGTCGAATTCATTAGCCATCAGCAGGTAGGCCGCAATGGCCGAAATGTCATCCGGATCGGTGATGTATTTGCCCGGTGCGCTCCGCAGCGTTTTATCCGCACCGTCACTGATAATCCAGACGGATGGTTTTGCGGCAAACGCCGCCGTACATAAAAACAGAGCCGCAATCAGTTTGATCATAATTAATTCTCCAAAAGCGGGAGAATATCAAAAGGGCGGATGTTTCGTAATGCGGGATAGCGTAAAAACTATGCCGTTTTCTGCCATACAGAAAAGGCCGTTTTCCAAGAATGGAAAACGGCCCGCAATTTCCGGATCAGCGAACAACGCGGCCGGAAGCGGATCCGCCCATGAGGGCTTCCACTTCGGCGCGCGTGGAAAAGTTAAAGTCGCCTTTAATGGAATGCTTCAGGCAGGACGCGGCCACGGCATATCGAATGGCATCGGCCGGATTGCTGAGTTCGGGGGTCGTGAGAGAAAAAATCAGCCCGCCGGCAAATGAATCGCCACCGCCGACGCGGTCGACGATGTTTTTGATTGGATACGGCTGATAATTTCCATCGGCATCCAACGGGGCGAAATGTGCGGTTTCCGAGGCGGCATCATAGAGCATGGCGCCCCAGTTGTTATGATTGGCGGAATAGCTTTCACGCAGTGTGATCGCCACCTTGGAAATATTGGGAAACCGGGCAATTACCTGTTTTGCAACATCGGGATAGCGTGCGGTGTCAAGCGCTCCGGCGTGCACATCCGTATCGCCGGCGCGAATGCCGAGTACATCGTGACAGTCTTCTTCATTGGCAATGACCACATCGATGAACGGCAGGATCTTACGCATGGTTTCCTGCGCGAGTTCACGGGCGGATTTGGAGGCATCCCATTTCCAGAGTTTTCCGCGGAAGTTAAGATCGATGGATACCATCGCCCCGGCGTCTTTGGCTTTCTGTGCAGCCACGAAGGTGGCTTCGGCCGCAGTTTTCGAGAGAGCTGGTGTAATGCCGCTGAGGTGCAGCCATCCGGCATTTTCGAAAATTCCGGTCCAGTCATACTGATCTGCTGGGGTGATGGAGACGGCGGAGTCGGCGCGATCATAAATTACATTGCTCGGCCGCTGGTTGGCGCCGGTTTCAAGAAAGTAGAGGCCGAGCCGGCCTTCGTCAGTACGCAGCACAAAATCGGTATCGATGCCGACGGCGCGTACGGAATCCATAGTGGCTTCGGCAAGGGCGTGTTTGGGCAGGGCGGTGACATAGCGGGCTTTTCCGCCGAAGTTGCAGATCGATGCCGCCACGCTGGCCTCGGCCCCGGCATAGGTGACCTCCAGCTCGCGGGTTTGGCGCAGCCTGAGATTCTGTGGTGCCGCCATTCGGCCCATAATTTCTCCAAAGGTTACAACGATTTTGCTCATCAGTTTTTCAATCCTTTTTGAACGGTTTCAATTACTTCGGCGGCCCGGGCGGTGATGCCTTTCCAATCGCCGGCATTGACAAGATCCTGTTTCACAATCCATGAACCTCCAATGGTTGGAACATTCGGCTCTTTGAGATAGTCGACCATGTTTGCGGAGTTCAGACCGCCGAGCGGGAAATATTGAATGCCGAGGTGTTTGTAGGGTGCGCCCATGCTGCGCAGGTAGGGGATTCCGCCGGCCGCTTCGGCCGGGAAAAACTTTACAAACCGGCAACCGAGTTCAATGGCGGCTTCCAGATCGGACGGGGTGGAAATGCCGGGAGCGAAGGGAACTCCGGCCTCGGTGGCCGCCCGAATGACGCGGGGGTTCATTCCCGGAGAAACCGCGAAATGGGCTCCGGCTTCTTTGACCTGCTGTACCTGTTCCGGTGTCAGGATGGTGCCGACACCAATCAGCATCTGCGGAACCTGATCGGCAATGGCTTTCAGAGCATCGAGCGCCGACGGGGTACGGAAGGTCAGTTCAATGGCTTCAATGCCGCCTTCCAGCAGGGCGTTGGCCAGCGGGACGGCATGTTCCGTTTTTTCGATGGAAAAACCGGCCACGATGCCGGTTTTTTCCAAACGTTGGATCATTTTATCGGGAAAAATCATGCGTTGTTTCTCCGGTTACTTATCGATCAGCACGGATACGCGCTTAATCGTGAGATATTCCTCAAGGCTGTAGCGTGAGCAGTCTTTTCCGAGTCCGCTCTGTTTCAGGCCGCCGTGCGGAAGCTGTACGGAATAGTGCGGTTCGTTTACGCAAACGCTGCCGGCTTGAATATCGCGTGCGGCGCGCAGCCCGTTGGAAAGGCTGGATGTGAAAACGTAAGCGGCGAGACCGTAAACGGTGTCATTCGCCAGCGCGATTTCGTCGTCGTTGTCGGTATATTTGATAATCGGCAGAACCGGCCCGAAAATCTCTTCGTAAGCCACTTTCATTTTGGAAACGACGTTGGAAAGGATGGTCGGTTCCATAAAGAAGCCGTCGCCCTCAATTGCTTTACCACCGCAAACCACTTCGGCTCCGTCGGCCACAGCGGATTCGACCAGGCCGAGGACATACTGTCGGGCTTTATCGGAAACCAGCGGCCCCATTTCGAGGGATGCGGCGCGCTCCCGTGCGGCGGCCACAAATTCATCGTAGACTGATTCGTGCACAAAACAGCGGTTGGGGGATACGCAGACCTGTCCGCAGTTGGCAAATTTGAGGTCTACTGTCTTATTTGCGGCATCAACGATGTCGGCATCCGGATACACGACTACCGGGGCATTTCCACCGAGTTCCACCGAAAAGTGCTTGATGCTGGTGGTGGAGGAATTCATGACTTCCAGCCCGCCCCGGGTGGAGCCGATCATGGTGACCATGGCGGGAATGCCGCTGGACAGCAGTCCCTGAGTTACATGATGATCGGTACTGGTGATCATGTTGATGACGCCATCCGGAATGCCGGCTTCTTTGGCCAGATAAGCCACTTCCAGGGAAGCGAGCGGGGTGTAGCTGGACGGTTTCAGAATGACAGAACAGCCGGAGGCCAGAACGGGACCGATTTTGTAGGCGACATTCAGCAGAGGAAAATTCCAGGCCAGCATTCCGACGGCTACACCGAGCGGCTGACGCTGGATGTAGTGCAGAAACCGGTCGTCGGGATCGTGCAGAACAGGCTGATCGAGCCGTTCGAATTCTTCGACAAAAAAGCGGAGGCAGTTGTCGAGCATGCCGAAATCATATTCTGCATTATCGCGCGGTTTGCCGGTTTCAGCCATGAGCAGTTTGATGATGCGCTCGCTGTTTTCGGCCAGAATGTCGGCATACTTCAGGATAATGGTTTTACGTTCTGCCGGAGTTTTGGCTGACCAGACGTCAAATCCGGCTTTCGCCGATTTCAGCACATACTGCACATTGTCCGTGTCAATTTCCGGGGCCTTTCCGAGGAGCTGTCCGGTGGAAGGGTTCAGGACATCAAACGATTTCCTGGTGGTGATCTTTTCGCCGTTGATCAGCATGGGATAAATTGTTTCCGACATAGTTTTTCTCCGTTTTCTGTACACAGTAACGATCCAGCACGGTGCGATCGGGCTCAACGCCGAGGCCGGGTGCGGTCGGAACCTTTGCGGTTCCGTTCACAATTTCCACTTCCACGGCATACATTTCGTCACGCATCGGGTTGGGGGTTAAATCTCGTTCAAGCAGGGGTTCGGTCACTTCAGCGCGCCCCGGTTCGATATAGGTGGTGGCCAGGAAGTGCACGGCACTGGCCAGATTGAGCTGGGTGCCCCAGCAGTGGGCAATGGTGTTGATCCCCATCGATGCGGCGATTGCCCGGATTTTCAATGCCTCGGTGGGACCGCCGCAGTAGGCGAGATCGGGCTGGGCAATCTGAACTCCGCCGTGTTTGAGCAGATTCTGAAAACCGTAGCGGGTCTGTTCGCATTCGCCGGTGGCGATCGGGATATTCACTTTGTCTGAAAGTTGACGGAAGAGTTCCGGATGAATCGGGGAAAGCGGTTCCTCGAACCATTTATAGTCATGCTCTGCAAGTACATGTCCGATTTCGATGGCTTCCGGCAGGTCATAGGCGTGGTTGGAGTCGGCCATCAGACGGGTGTCGGGAAAAGTTTCGCGAAAAGCGATGGCCATTTTTTTGTCGAAGGCCATATTTTTTCCGACTTTGATTTTCATGGCTTTATATCCATTGCGAACATAATCGCCGGCTTCCTGCAGGATCGTTTCAAGCAGCTGCTCCTCCGGTTGTCTGCGGAAATACATGCCGGTTGCATAACACTCCACGGAATCACGCTGCCGCCCGCCCATCAGTTCGGAAACCGAGGTGCAGAGCCGCTTTCCTTTCAGGTCCATCAGCGCCATATCGATGCCGGAAATCGCTCCCATCATGGGGCCCTTCATCGCGAAATCAAGCGAGGCGCGCCAGCAGTGCTGCCAGGCGGCTTCGTTTTTCAGTGGGTCCCATCCCAGCAGCAACGGGGCGTAGAAGGTGTCGATGGCATTTTGTGTGATGGTTGCCGGACCGTAGCATTCCCCCCAGCCGACTGCGCCCGACTGATCGATGATCTCAACGAGGAGCTGATTCCGTGTGTCGTAGTGCCACTGTGAGAATCCGAAGGATTCATTCAGTTTGTGTTGCAGCCGATAGGTTCTGATACATTCAATCATGGTTTTCTTTCGTTGTTAAAGCATCGAGGCATAGGACATGAGTACGGTGGCTGCGATGATGACGATAACACCGCCGATCATGATGTTAAACGGGCCTTTCATGCCTTTCCACTCGCCGGTGATCATTGCCGCAATATTGCTTACAATCAAAGAAAGACCAAGCATCACAGGCCAGCAGATCATGGTTCCGATTTCGCCCATAAGCGCAACACCCTGACCATATGTGCCCAATGCGGCAAACCAAAGCAGGCCGGCGATTATGGACCATTTAAGCGCTTTAAACATGCCGGGAGACTTGAAGGAACGGAACGATTTGTTTTTGAAAAGAAGAAACAGAGCGTAGCCGGCGTTCATGAGGTAGGCTCCGGCCAGCACCACCACCCAGCGGGCGAGGGCTGTATTGCGCTGAAGTGCTCCGGCATTTTCAGCCAGCTTGCCGATTTCCATGGTATTATCAAATCCGATGGCCAGCATGGCGGATAGAATTCCGCTGGCGGAAGCGATGAGCAGACCGACCTTGAATTCTTTTCCTTTTTTAATGCCCTGTATTTCGCCGCCGGCTTCGGCCAGTGCTTTATCGCGTTTCAGACCGGCGACCGTAATGATGAAGACTGCAATAGCGAGCAGAGCAAGTCCGGCGAGAATGAATGGAATGCCGGCTGCGTTGATGGAGTTGAAGCGGAGGAAAAAGGGGACCAGAGCTCCGGCGATGGAGCACAGCCCCATGACGATACCGTAGGTCAGTGACATTCCGATATAGCCGACCGAGACTCCGAACATAATGCCGCCGATTCCCCAGCCGAATCCCAGTGCTGCCCCGGCTGTGATTTCTTTTGCCGGTGCCTGAGCCAGAACGTGGCCCAGATCGGGAACCACCAGGAGGGCCCAGATGAGCGGGAACAGTACCATGGCGACTGTAGCATGCACGAGCCACCAAGCCTCCCAGGCCATCGGTTTAACATATTTCATTCCAAGGCCGAAGGTGCCCTGAAAAACACTGGCCAGAATAATTATCAGAATGGGTAGAATCAGTTCGTTCATAGTTTCTCCTGTAGAATGACAAAAATAAGGTTACATACGGCAAAAGATGGTAACATAGCCGATCTTGTAATTTAGTATGTGCTTATTGTACCGAAAGGGAGGGGGGTATATTTTTCGGTCTGATGCCGGGAGACTGCTTAAGCCATTTGTATTTTGAGTGGTCCGGGTTTTCTGAAACCGCCGGTTACAACGGGATAAACTCGACGGATTTTACACGGAAACCGTTACCTATTCACCTGACTAGTGGCACCTGTTCCGGGGTTTTACTATTTTTACTGCTCAAACTAGGCGTTGCGGCTGCACGGCAGCATCGGCATAAAAGGAGAGTAAAAATGAGTCTGGTAAAATCGGGTGCAATCTTCGATGCGATGTCTTTTCCCGTACATGTGGACCGTGTGGAAAATCGCGCGCTCCGGATCAACGAGCTGCATCGTCATGAATATTTTGAGCTGCTCTATGTGAAGAAGGGATCGTTGTCCTGTTGCTTCAAAAGCCGGACGGAAGTCCTGAAAAGGGGCGAGATCCTCATTATCAAGCCCTATGTGCTGCACATGCTGGAAGACCGGGACGTGGCGAACAGCTGTTCCTATTTCTGCAGTTTTCTTCCGCAGGTGGTGGACCTGAATATCCAGTCTTTGGAACGACTCCGGGGGTCGAAATCGCCAAATGCCTATTTCTTCAAATCGCTAATGTCGTTGCTGGACAGGGATTCTGCGGCGGTGAAAATGAAACTCGATGCTGAGTTGCAGCATGCAATGCAGGATGTTCTTGAATTGCTGAAGGTTCACGCCCACACCTCATCCGAGAAAAGTCATGCTCTCTGCCGGTTTCATTTTCTGGAACTGATGGCGTTGATGTCGGAACAGCATGAACGTGCATCGGAGAGTCGGCATACGGTGAAACAGAAAGTGAACGTTTCCGTGTCAAAGTGCATGCAGGGGTTGCGTACGGTACTTAATTATATTCACGATCATTATAACGACGATCTGACGCTGGAGTCCATGGCACGTATGTGCGGAACGGCGGAACCCTATTTTTGCCGGCTGTTTAAAAATGAAA
Source organism: Pontiella agarivorans (assembly GCF_034531395.1). Taxonomy (NCBI): domain Bacteria; kingdom Pseudomonadati; phylum Kiritimatiellota; class Kiritimatiellia; order Kiritimatiellales; family Pontiellaceae; genus Pontiella; species Pontiella agarivorans. Next base: position 17,899 of record NZ_JARVCO010000008.1, read on the forward strand.
CCGGTACCACGTTTATGAATTATCTTAATGGGTTGCGGATCCGTAAAGCCTGTGAACTGTTGCGCGATACATCGGATACTGCGCTTGAAATCTGTTATCAGGTTGGTTTCAGCAACTACCCCCGGTTCTTACGGCAGTTTAAAAAGAATATCGGTCGGTCTCCGGTGGAATTCCGTCGCGAACAGAGTCGCGGCCGCAGGAATCGCCGTATGCCTGTTCCGGCAAAGTGGAATTAATGAGGGGTCAAATGCAGTATCGGCCGAGACAAGTTCCCGCCTGATTCTGTAGACCTGTTCAATCGAATCTTTAACCCGTGAGGATGATTATGAGTAGATGCAGTGTGTTCGCAGCTTTTCTGCTGTCGCTGGCCTGTGGGGCCGGAGCCGCCGGAAAACCCAATGTTCTTTTTATTGCCGTTGATGATCTGCGGCCTGAGCTGGGTTGCTATGGCTCCGAAATAGCGGTCAGCCCGAATCTGGATAAACTGGCCTCTCAGGGATTGCTGTTCAATCGGGCGTATTGTCAGGAGCCGATCTGCGGACCGTCGCGGGCCAGTCTGATGTGCGGGGCACGACCGGACAGCATCGGAGTGGTGGAAAATTATGCGCATTTCCGCGAGCTGAATCCCGACATCGTAACGCTTTCGCAGCACTTCATGAACAACGGCTATGAAGCCACGCAGGTCGGCAAGATTTTTCACAGCGAAAAATTTGCAGACTGGGAGAATTCCTGGACTCGCCGTCCGGTAAAACTGAAAATAAACCGGCCGGTGGTCGGTAATCCCTATGCCGAGCCGGAAAATCAGAAAATCTATAAGGAAACCAAAGACTATCTGGAGAAAAAATATTGGGCGGGCGTCGGTAAAACAGGGCTCGTTCACGGCCCGGCCTATGAATTTGCCGATGTGCCGGATAATGCCTATCGCGATGGATACAACGCTGAAGTTGCCATTGAGGAAATTAAACAGCTGGCCAAAGGCGATAAACCCTTTTTCCTCGGGGTTGGATTTTATAAACCGCATTTGGAATTCATTGCGCCGAAAAAATACTGGGACCTTTATGAGCATGATGAGATCCCGCTGGCTGAATATACCACCGCACCGAAAGACGGCGCGGCAATGGGGCTGCATGCCTCCTTCGAACTGCGGGTGCGCTCTGACATTCCGAAATCCGGCGATATCGATGATGAGCTCGCCCGAAATCTGAAACATGCCTATCTCGGCTGCGTCAGTTACATCGATGCTCAGATCGGCAAAGTGCTCCAGGCCTTGGAAGAGTCCGGTGTGCGGGACAATACCATTATTATCGTCTGGGGCGATCACGGCTGGCATCTCGGCGACATGGGCATCTGGGGAAAAGCCACGAATTATGAAATTGCCACACGTGTTCCGCTGATGATCTGGACGCCGGATATGCCGTCCGGCAGCCGGGGTAAAACCACCGATGCACTGGTGGAACTGATTGATATGTATCCAACGCTCTGCGAACTGGCAGGACTTGAACTGCCGGAACACCTCGAAGGCGAAAGTTTTGTTCCGCTGCTGAAGGATCCTGCACGGCCGTGGGATCAGATTGCGCTCAGTCAGTTCCCGAACCCGGCGCTGAGGGAATGGGCCGCCAATCCGCTGATGCCGCAGATGCGTGAAACCTTTTTTGGTCCGCTGATCGAAGAGGTCGAACAGCGTATTATTAAACAGCAGGGTGATAAATGGGACCGGGACCTGTTTGAAAATCATTTGATGGGCTATGCGATGCGAACTGATCGCTACCGTATTGTACTGTGGAAAGATGTGCAGCATCCCGATGCAGACCCTGTTTTTGTGGAGCTCTACGATCACGAAACCGATCCGCATGAAACCGTCAATGTGGCGAAACAGAATCCGGAAACGGTCAACGCCCTCATCAAGCAGTTCAACACTGCATTCTAAGAAAGAATACCATGTACCTGAAGATACTCGTTGCCGGCCTGATTACAGCCGCGGCAGCAATGGCTGCACCGTGCCCGAATATTCTAGTGATTCTCTGCGATGACCTGGGTTATGCCGATGTGGGATTCAATGGAGCCGAAGACATCAAAACGCCGCATTTGGACCGGTTGGCTGAAGCCGGTACCATCTGCACATCGGCCTATGTGGCTCATCCGTTCTGCGGGCCGAGCCGTATGGGACTGATGACCGGACGGTATCCGCATGAATATGGCGGACAGTTTAATCATCCGCCGTTTCAGGAGGGGCTGACGGAATATGACGGTCTCGGTGTTCCTGTGGAGGAAACACTGATTGCTGAAGTGCTTCAAAAGGCGGGCTATTTTACCGGAGCAATTGGCAAATGGCATCTGGGTACGGCGGATTATGCGCATCCGAATGTTCGTGGTTTTGATGAGTTCTATGGATTTCTCGGTGGCGGTCATATGTACTTTCCCGAAAAATATGAGCCGGCATATCAGCGCCAGAAAAAGAAAGGCATTGAGCGGATTAATGAATATCTCCATCCGTTGGAATACAACGGAAAAGCGGTAACGGGCAAGGGATATCTTACCGATGAACTGACCGGCGAAGCCGTTCGGTTTGTCACTGAAGCCGCCGGCAAACAAAATCCGTTTTTTCTCTATCTGGCCTACAACGCACCGCATGCGCCTATGGAGGCCACGCCGGAGGATCTCGCCGTTTTTTCGGATATTGAAAACCCGAAACGCCGGACTTATGCCGCCATGGTGTATGCCGTCGATCGCGGCATTGCGCGGATAGTGGAAACGCTGAAAAAGAACGGGCAGCTTGAAGATACATTAATTATCTTTCTGAGTGATAACGGCGGAAAACCATCGCAAGGCGCATCAAACAAACCGTTGCGCGGGCGTAAAGGCGATACATGGGAGGGGGGATTCCGGGTGCCGATGATGTGGTATTGGCCCGGAAAAATTCCGGCCGGAACAGTGGATTTCCCCGTTTCATCGCTCGATTTTTACCCCACCTTTGCAGCACTGGCCGGAGGGCAGATTCCTCCGGGAAAGAAGCTCGATGGAAAAAACATTTTCCAGGCCTTGGAAACCCGTGAAAACCCGAGAAAAGGGGAAATGATTTATGCGGCACGGCACCGCAGTTCCTATACCGATATTGCTGCACGCCGCGATGAATGGAAGATTACAAAATACGGCAACCAGCCATGGCGTCTTTATAAAATTACCGAAGATCCGGGGGAAGAGAACGACTTGGCACAACAGTATCCGGAACGGGTGAAGGAGATGGTCAGGACTGCGAAAAAATGGAGCACCACTCATGCCGAACCGCTCTTTTTTCATGCGGCCGGTCAGCGCGATTCCTGGGCGAAGTTTACTATGCCGAATTTTGATCGCGATTTCGTTCCCGCCATCGGTGCGCCGGCGTTGGCCCCTCCTGCCCATATTACGGATCAACCCGGCAGGGGTTCCGGAATAAAACTGAAAAAGGGCGATTCAACACTGGAGCAGTATATTGCCCGTGAAAAAATAAAATGGGCCTCCAAAGGCTGGAAGTGGGACCAGGATGCGGTGATCGATACATTCCGGCAAATCGACACGAATGGGGACGGCATCATCAGCGGGGTTGAAAAGAAGATCTATTGGTCAAAAGAAGAATAACCGGTGATCGGAAGAAAAATAAGAGGAGATGCGACGGTGAAACATACTATTATATCCATGCTGATTCTGAGCGCAGCCTGCGCGGAAGCATCGGTTATTGTGCAGTGGGGGGAATCCGGAGGGCATAATGCGGTGGTCAGCAGTTCGGCAAACTTTGTCGACGGTTCGATCACCACCAATTATTCCGGCAGTCAGCCGGATGTTTACATCGATTCGGGATATTATGAGCTTAACACCGCATCGCGTTCTCCTATGTTTCAGGTGTCGGCCAGTCTGAGTTCATTCGACAGTGCCCAGACGCAGAACAACAGTGGGTTCGATCGCATCCGACTCGTCGCCGATGTCACTCATATGGAAACCATGTTTGTATGGGATGACTTTTTAACAACGGATGACCTGGTTACCGGTTTCAGCTGGTATGGCTACGCTGCGGGAGAAAGCAGTGCCGATCTTTATTTTCTCATTCATAAAGACGGAGCCTGGTATGCCGCGCTGGGATCAGACCGCGTCAACGGTGCGGGCGGAGTCGATCTGCCTGATGCGACGGCTGCAACCTGGTATGCCTTCACTCCCATCACCAACGGGGCCGCTGCAATCGGTCCGGAGGTATCCGTTGATTTGTCGGGGGTCACCGCTGTCGGGTGCTATATCGTGCTGCCCAGCGGTTCGGGAACGAACATCGGACCGTATATGGGCTATTTTCAGGTCACGGCCGTCAGCAGTATCGGCGGTCCGCCGGCGTTTATTGCAGATTCTGTGATTAAATCAAATGCCATGGAAGGCGTGGCCTATACCAACAGTATTGCAGGGGATGCATCGGATCCCGACGGCGATCCAATGACGTTTTATAAAACCGGGGGTCCGGCCTGGCTGAACGTTGAGACCAATGGTCAGATTACCGGAACGCCGGGGGTATTTGATACCGGAACCAATACCTTTACTGTTGAAGTAAGCGCAGTGGGAGGAACGGACAGTGCCATCCTTGAAATCGTTGTGGACGGAGCTCCGGCAGTGGGCAGCCCGCCGGCATTTTCCAACGATCCGATCATCAAGCCGAATGCAACCCGGGGCTTGGGATATACCAACAGTATTGCCTTGGAAGCCAGCGATCCGGAAGGTGATCCCATGACCTTTTCCAAAGGAAGCGGTCCGGCGTGGCTGTCGGTGGATCCGGATGGCACCATTTACGGCACGCCGGCCGAATCCGATGAGGGGTTGAATGAATTTACGGTTCAGGTCATTGCGGCCGGAGGTGCTGATTCGGCGACATTGAACATCACCGTTGAACGTCCACCGGTGCCGTGGAATCCACACAGCGTGATGGTCGACTTCACGATTGATCAGGGCTATGTGGATGGAGATGTAAACAACAGTTCGAACTGGGTGGCTATGGGGGCGAATACGGTGAATACCCATGCTTCCGGTTATGACGGTGGGGAAGGGGTGCTTGTTTTTGATCCGGATACAACGTACCGCGATGCCGTATTCAATTCCTATGCACTGCTTGCCGAGGGCGAACGTATTACATCGGAATCGGTGTTCCGTTTCAACAGCACGAACACGGGCTCTTCAGCAACAAGCTACATTTTGTATGCCCATCTCTATTCGGATGAATGGTCGGTTGACGCAAATGAGGTTCAGGTGCGGTTGCGGCGCGTGAAAACGGCCCCGGATATATTCAGCATCCAGACGCTTTCTCGCGATGATTCAAATGCATCGCAATTTGAATATTCAGCAGAATTTTCCGGCAGTGTCCTCGGTCTGTCGTCCGGAATCGGTCAGTCGGACTGGCTGAAAATGACATCGGTTTTAACCAAAGGAGCCGATGCTTCGTCCTGGAGCCTTTCGCTCAGGCTGGAAAACCTCGCTACTGCTTTTACGGTGGTTGATGAAACGCTGACCGGTATTGTCACTGCGTCGGATTTTTATAATGCGGGGCCGGTGTATCCCGGTCTCACCTCGGGCAACACGGATGAACAGCTTCAGGTGGCAACCGGCAGCCGCGAAGTGGATACATTCAATTCCTTCACCGATTCCGTTCCGCTCGTAGGGCATCCGCCGGCATTTACGCTGGATCCGATTCAGAAGCCCGTGGCGACCGTGGATACGGGCTATACCAACAGTATTGCATTGGATGCCGTTGATCCGGAAGGGGATCCGCTGACGTTCAGCAAACTGTCCGGCCCCGCGTGGCTGACTGTGGAAACGAACGGGGTGATTTGGGGAACGCCGCAGTCTCCGGATCTGGGGACCAACCGTTTTACTGTTCAGGTGAGTGCCGTGGGCGGAACAGATACGGCCGCACTGGAGATTGAGGTTGAGTCCGTCCCGGTTGTGAAGACCGGGTGGCAGGAATTTTATGAAAACTACGCACTCAGTGGAAATAAAGATGCCGACTTTGATATGGACGGAGCATCCGATGTTGCCGAATTTGCTTTCGGCGGAAATCCCGTAAATGCGGAAAGCCGACCGATGGAAGCCTATCTTGAATTCGACGGGATCAATGCTGTTACGTTCTATTCCGTGGAAACAGCGCATACGAATCCGGGAATTTCCTATGTCTGGGAATGGACCGACAGCCTGACTTCCAATGTCTGGAACACCGAATGGGCATCGACCAATTTTGCCGCGTCGACCTTGGCGGGGTATAACGAGGTCAACCGACAGCTTGATATTACCGGTATGGATAATCTCTATTTCCGAAATCGGCTTTTCCGTCGACCGCAACCGAATATTCTAATGATTCTTATGGATGATCTCGGCTATTGTGATGTCGGGTTTATGGCAGATATTTTCGGGGAGGCGCGACCGTTGAGTCCTTCCACCCCGAATATTGATTCACTGGCAGGAAACGGCATTATCTGCTCACAGGCTTATGTGCCGCATCCGTTTTGTGGCCCGAGTCGTATGGGACTGCTGACCGGACGCTATCCGCATCATTTCGGGGGCTCAAAAAATCATCCCTACGAAACAGCTGATCGGCCGTCGCAGGCTTTTCTTGATGCTTATCCGCAATATGAAAAAGCAAATGAAGTGGGGATGCATACCAATGAAACCACTATTGCCAAGGTGCTGCAGTGGGCGGGGTATCACACCGGTGCCATCGGAAAATGGCATTGCGGAGTGGCCGAAGAATATCATCCGAACAACCGGGGTTTCGACTACTGGTACGGCATGCTCGGCGGCGGGCATAACTATTATTCCGATGGATGGATGTCCAAAACCAATCCGGCCGTCGTCAATGATTACCAGTTCTGGCTGACCCGTAACGGTGAGGAGGTTGATCCGGCTGTGGATCCAGGGCCGGGACGGCATTACATCACGGATATTTTTTCGGATGACGCCGTGGCATTCATTAAAAACCGACCGGCCGACCGGCCGTTTTTCCTCTACCTCTGTTATAACGCACCGCATGCACCGATGCAGGGCAAGGCGGAGGATCTGATTGAATTGTTCGGCGGGGATGGGGATGAAGATAACTATACCCGCGAGCAGAACGGAATCGCCATGATGCATGCGGTCGATCGTGGCGTCAGCAATATCATTGAAACGCTTACGCTGCAGGGAGAGCTCGATAATACCCTGATCGTTTTTCTCAGCGATAACGGCGGAAAAGAACGCGATGCTGCAGATAACGAAAACGAGGCCGATAACGGACCGCTCAAAGGGGGCAAAGGCGATACCTATGAAGGGGGGGTACGCTCGCCGATGTTTATCCATTATCCGGCGGAAATTACAGAGCCCGGAATGTATGAGCATCCGATCTATCCATACGATCTTTATCCCACGCTGGCGCGTCTCGCTGATGCTTCGGTGCCGGGCGGGAAGGTTCTTTCGGGAAAGGATGTCTGGACTCAGATTCTGGCCAGCCGGGATGCGCATAACGATGACGCCGTAATCTGGCTGCGGCACAACAGCGGAGCAAACCATGTTTCGATTCGTAAAGGCCGCTATAAAGCCAACCGGCTGAATAATGGGGGCTGGAAGCTGTATGACATTGTGACGGACTATAGCGAATCCAACGATATCGTCTCCGGAAACGAGACCATACTTGATGATATGATTGCGGATGGATTGATCTGGACTAATGATACTGTGGATCCGCTGTGGCATGATACCGAAGCGGGATATTGGAATTGGGAAACCAATAATATGCCGAATTATGATGCCACCTTCAGCCGCTAAGGTCCCGGCGCGGAAAATCCTGCGTTCTGCGCCGCGGAAGCGGATGCGGCTCATTCGCAGGCTTTGCGGAACCTTCGATTTTTTTATCTTTTTCCGGGCATTTTCAGTGCCTGGAAAACCCGCGAAAAAAAGTTTGAGAAATGGCCTTGCCAAGGCCGGAGTGTTTAACTATCTTCCTCACCTCTTATCACCGATGGCTGAGTAGCTCAGTTGGTCAGAGCAGTGGAATCATAATCCACGTGCCGGGGGTTCAAGTCCCTCCTCAGCCACCATTTTTCAAGCCGCGCATGCGGCTTTTTTTGTAGCTGGAGATCGTTATGAACTGTTCATTCTGCGGAAGATCTGAAGACGAGGTCGATGTGATTGTTGCGGCCACCGAGCAGAATGTGGCGATCTGCGATGAGTGCGTCGAAATCTGCAATCAGGTCATTGCCGAGGAGCGCGCGAAAGCGAGCGAATAGATTCGCCCTCCACATAGACGTCTTCGATCACGGCCCGGCCGTTGAGAATCCGCACATCCACCCAGCAGTCGCCCCGGCGCGAAGCGTCCGCAGCGATTCTTTCCGCCCGCGGGGCTTTGTCCTCCTCCATATAAAACCGGTTGAAGGGAAGCTGCAGCCCAACCTTGCAGGTTTCTGAGTCGCGGACCGCGGTGTATCCGCCGCGCGTCCGGGTTTTCAGGTAGGCGGAGGATTCAGGGATTTCCTGCAAGCCTTCGGTGAACCGGGCATAGCCGTCCTCATCCACCTCAATGGCGGCATAAATCCGCTGCTTTCCGCGGAAGTCCGCCGCTTTTTCTTGCGGGACCGTGCAGTAGTCATCCTGGATCTGCAACCGGACAAAGCGCCCCTGGAACGGATCGGCCGGATCGATCGGCCGGGTTTTAAAGCTGAATCGCTCGCCGTCGCGCAGCACTTTTTCGCGGTTGAGTATCATGCGGACCGGCACAGCCAGCTGAATGAACACGGTGAGCAGCAGGACGAGGAGATAGATTTTCTTCATGATACCGCCTCCTGTTGTTTTTTGCGTTTCAGTATCACCCCGTTGGCCGCGAGAAAACTGAAGCCGAGCAGGATGAAGATGATGCCGCGCGCGACGAACGAAAAGCGGTGGTCGAAGAAGCGCGTGATCAGCAGGAGCGATACCACGGCCATGCCGCCGTTGAGCTGACGCAGCCGGACGTTGCGGCAGCCGAGCACGATGTAGAGGATGCCGAAAAACAGCATGAAGCCGTTAAAGATCAGCCCGCTGGCGGTCGCAGCAGAGGTTCCGCCGGAAACACCGAACAGGAAGCAGAGTATACCAAGGACTGGAAATGCGGCGGGCACGAGGGTTTCGGTGGTGCGGGTTCGGATGGTGCTGAAAGTTGCGGCCAGCCAGATGAGGATAAAGACCAGCGTGATGGATATGTCGAAGGTTTGGCCCCACGGTTTGTAGTTCCAGCTGTGCCGGACATAGCTCCATCCGATGTCGTCCCAGAAATAGGTCCAGGTGAACAGATAGCTGAGCAGGGCGATTCCGATGATGCCGACGGTTTTGGGAGGATTGCTCCAGCCCTCTTCGCTGCCGTACAGTTTCAGCCCGGCCAGCGCGATGCCGCTGAGCAGCGCCGAGTAGGCGACGATCCAGAGGCCCGGCACCGTCTTTTCAAAAACCACGCCGGTGGAAATCAGTACCGCAATCAGCAGTCCGTAGAATGAGATGAGGGTGTCGGGCGCGTGGCGTTTGACCTTGATCATGCCCCAGAGTTTTCCAAGGGCCGGAAGCAGCAGCAGCCAATAGGCTGCCGCCTGGCCGAGATCGGCCTGGGCGGCGACGGACCAGCCGCCGATGAGCCCCAGGTAAATCAGATAGGCCCCGGTGGAGCTGAGCAGAAACTGCAGCGGAAGGGCCAGCAGGGCCCAGGTGAGCATGAAGTCGGGGGCGTCGCCGGGCAGATGATAGGTCTGGCCGATGAGGGCAATGGATGCGCCCACCATGAGCGAGTGGAAAATGCCGGCCGCTTCCCGCAGGGCGGGGCCGTCGCTTTTCAGCAGGGCGGCCGTGCTCAGCAGCGCCCCGGCAATCAGCGGGCAGAACGACAGTACGGCGCGGGCGGGGCGGCTCAGATCGTCCCAGTTGTGCGCAAAGAGCAGAATGATGCCGCTCCCGATGAGCAGGGAGCCGAGTGCGGCAAACGCAATGACCGCCCAGTGCAGGCCGCTCACGGTCTGGGTCCGGTAGTAGGATTTGATCCGCCCCGCGGTTTCGGCCGAAATTACATCGGCCTTTTTCAGGATGGGCAGTTCCTTTTCCAGCCATTGGATATTTTTTGATGAGACTTTTCGCATAATCCGCTCCTTGGCCTAGGCACTGATCCGCTCAAGGCGGGCGGATTTCCTGAGGTTGGTTTTAAAGGTGTCCCGCCGCCATCCGGTGAATGCCTCCGAATAGAGTTTTACACCAAGCTGCCGGAATCCGCTCGTTAATTCTTCGGCGGTCATATTCCGCGGCCGGAAGTTCAGATCGAACAGGGTGCACTTCCGCCAGTTGGTCGGTTCGATCAGCCGGTGCTCCTGTTTGAGCTGTTCATACAGCGGCGTGCTGGGGAAGGCCGTGAGGATCGTGATCTGGACTTCATAGAGTTCAGTCTCTTTCACAAACGTGAAGATGTCATCAAACACCGCGGAGGTCTGGCCGTCGAGCCCGACAATAAAACAGCCGTTCACCGTGATGCCGTGCGACTGAATGGACAGAATTGCTTTTTTATATGCTGCGAATCGGCCGCGCTTCCAGTTGGCGTTGATTTCCAGATGGTCCAGCGGGCCGGGCGTCGGACTTTCAAGCCCGATCAGCACCTGGGCGCATCCGGATTCCCGCATCAGGCGCAGCAACTCGGGATCTTCGGCGACGGACAGGTCGGTTTCAGTAAACCATTTGATGCGCCGCTTTTTCAGTTCGGGCAGCAGCGCCTTCCAATAGGCTTTATTCACAAAGCTGTTGTCATCCGCAAACTCGATGAACGGGTGGGGCCAGATGGCGCAGATTCTGTCAATCTCCGCCAGCACCTTCGCGGCCGGCTTCTGCTTATACCGGTTGCAGATCAGGTTGGAACCGGCGCAGAACGAGCAGTTATGCGGGCAGCCCCGGCTGGTCTGCACCGTGAGGCGGTTATACTTTTCGATGTCCAGCAGCTCAAAGGCGGGCATCGGGGCATCGGCCAGATCAAAGTCGAGGCCGCGCGCATCGTAAAACACCTTGAGTTTTCCCTGTTCCGCATCGGCCAGAATCTCATGCCATACCGGTTCCCCCTCGCCGATGACCACCGAGGTGCAGAATTTACGGGCCTCATGCGGCCGGGCGGTCACGTGCGGTCCGCCGATGACGGTCGGCACGCCCATGGCCCGGTAACGTGCGGACAGTTCGTAGGCTTCGTTGATCTGTGCGCTGAAGCTGGAAATCGCGACCAGGTCGAATTTTTTCAGTTCGTTCGGCTCGGCGGTGATATCCGGCACTTCCATATAGCAGACGTCATGATGTGATGGGGTCATGCCCGCGAGGGTCAGCAGGCCGAGGCTGGGCAGCGAAGCAATCTGTTTGCTGCGTTCGACAAAGCCCGGGAGGGTGAGTCCGAGTTCAAGCAGTTCGGGGTCGCAGGCCCGAATGCCGCTCATGGCGATGAATGCAATTTTCATGGTGTGGCTCCTTTCTGGAACGTAGACGAAGCTTCAAGCTTCGTGGTGGAAATTGGGGATTCCTGCTGGGAGTGCATGACGGAGGAGGATGCTCCGTCTACGTGAATGATGAACAGAATGATGGCAATCAGGACGGCGCCGGCGGGAATGAAAAACAGGTGCCGGAACGCCGGTTTGAAGGCGCTGAGGTAGCAGACCGTCGGCATCATGACCGCACCGGCCATCATCAGAACGGATGAAGCGCCGGGGTTCAGGTCCAGTGCACGGGCGGTAAGCCCGAGCCCGAGATTCAGGAAGCCGATGCCGAAGAACGAAATGTGAGCCAGCCTGATCAGGCGCCTCGGCCACGAGGTATAGCCGCCCAGCCAGTCCGGCCGGTGAAAAAACAGGCCGGGAATAGCGCCGGAAACCGCTCCGAGCGCAAAGCCGATCCATGCTGCCGTGATATTGATCATGCCGGGCCTCCGGGGGGCTGTTTGGTTGGAGGGTGCTCAATGGAGCAGGATGATTGGCCTGCGGTGAAGCGGCCGGATTCCAGAAAGAGGACGGTCTGCTCAATCACCGTCCGGTTCCACATCATCGTGGCGTGCGTGGTGTGGAGCTGGAGGTAATCGGTGTAGGCGGCAGGTTTCACCCGGGCAAGCGCGACCTTGCCATCGTCCGGGCCGGGAATCAGCATGGAGAGAATCGGGTTGATCGAGCGGTCGCCCGCCACAATGCCCAGTTCAAACTCCGGAGCCTTCAGCCGGAGCGGGTGGCCGTTGGTACCCAGCTGATTCCCGGCCGGACCGTTGATCCATTGATAAAGAAAGACGCCGCCGAGTTTATCGGTCACCTCGCTGCCGCGGCTCGGCGGTGCCAGCATGACGACTCTTCCAAGGTTTGGAAGATCGTGGTCTTCCAGGTATTCGCGCAGAATGATCCCGCCCATGGAATGGGTCACAAAATGCACCCGTGCGGCCGGACAGATCTGCGGTTCCAGGGATTGGAAAATATCGGCCGTCAGTTTTTCGATGGTTGCGGAGGTTGAAGGATAGTCGTGATTGATGACGGTATACCCCTCGGCCGTCAGTTTTTTCTCCAGCTTGTTCATGGCTTTGGACGAACGGGCGAGCCCGTGAAGCAGCACGACGGTTTCCTGTTTTTTCACACTTGCGCAAGTGTGAAATCCGGGGGTTCCATACAGAAGAAACGCGGTCATAATCAGAATTCCGGTCAGCAGAATAATTTTCATGATGCCCTCACGGTTTTATAGACGGACTGGAGATCGAGTTTACCGGTTCCAAGGGTTGGAAGTTCCGGCAGGTGGAAAAAGTTGGCGGCGCGCGGAATCCACAGGTTCGGAAGGCCCAGGTTCCGGAGTTTGGAAATCAGGTTTTCCGGATCGCCGGCGGCCGGGGTAATGCAGACGGCGAGCTGTTCGCCTTTGGCCCGGTCTTCGACACCGACCACCGCGACGCACGGCTCCTCGGATTCGGCCACCTGCTGCAGGGCTTCCTCGACGGCTCCGTGCGGAACCATCTCGCCGCCGATTTTACTGAAGCGCGAAAGGCGGCCGCTGATGCTGACGTATCCGCGCGGGTCCATGGTGGCGATATCGCCGGTGTTGTACCATCCGTCCTGCAGGACTTCGGCGGTTTTTTCCGGCTGGTTCAGATAGCCCTGCATGACATTGGGGCCCTTGATCAGCATGAGACCTGCTTCGCCGTCGGCCAGCGTTTCGCGGGTTTCCGGGTTTACGATACGCACGGCGACGCCCGGCAGCGGCTGGCCGGCGGCGCCGGCGCGGTATCCGTTTTTCAGGCTGAGCAGGGCTACAGGCGAAAGCTCGGTGCATCCGTAGCCCTCCAGCGGCTGGAGATCAAATTTTGCTTTAAACGCGTCGGCCACATCGGTGCGCAGTTTTTCGCCGCCGGTGATTACATGTTCCAATGATTGGAAATCTTCGGCGGCCGCTTTCCGGGTGTAGGCCTGCAGGAAGGTCGGCGTGGCCAGCAGGGCTGTCAGCTGTTCTTCTTTAATCAGTCGGATTACGCGGGCGGTCTGCAGCGGGTTGGGGTGATAGGCCGTGCGGATGCCCTTGAGCAGCGGCCACCACATCAGGCCCAGATAGCCGAAGGCATGAAACAGCGGAAGGATGGCGCACATGGAATCTTTTTTGGTGAAGGCCTGAACCGCCTGCGTGGATTCCACGTTCGAGAGAATGTTGGCGTGGCTGAGCATGACGCCCTTCGGCATACCGGTGGTGCCGGAGGAAAAAATGATGGTGGCGAGGTCGCCCGGCTGCGGTTCGCGTCCGCCGGCCAGGTGCTGCGGTGAGGCGAACAGCGCGGCGCGGAGGGCGCGGAACTTTTCAACGCGGCCCAGGTTTTTCAGCAGGTCTTCGAGGTAGATCCGGCGTACCGGAAGGTCCGGGGCCCCGGTTTTCTGCAGGAAGCGGCGCGACGTGATGACATATTTTATTTTTGCCTGTTTCACGGCCGAGACCTGGGCGTCTGCAGATGCGGTCCAGTTCAGGTTAACGGCGGTTTTTCCGGAGAGGGTCAGCGCCAGATTTGCCAGCACATTGCCCACGGAGGTCGGCAGGAAGATGCCGATGTTCTGGTGATTTTTTATCTGCGGTTTCATGCGGTTGGCCAACGCAACCGATCCGGTCAGCAGTTTGCCATAGGTTGCTTTCTGTCCGAGCGTGTCGGAGATGATCGGCCGGAACCAGTTGCGGCGGGCCTGGGCGATGAATTTATGAGCCAGCGTATTGCCGGGTTTCAGGCTTTGTTCGGTGGCATAGTTGGCGCCGAGTTCGGCGATCACGCAGCGGGCTTCATCGGCCGGAGTGTCGGTCGGCAGGGCCTGGCCGAAACGCACTGAGACCGGGCGGGGGAACTGCTCCGGTTTACGGAGGCCCGGCTTGCCGTTTTTAAAGCTGAAGATGCTGCCCCAGATATTTCCGATATGCGCCGGAATAATCGGGCATCCGCTGTTGCGGGCAATCTTTTCGAACCCCTTGTTGAATTTCATCAGGTTGCCGTTGGTGGTCAGGGCGCCTTCCGGAAAGACGCCGACGATGGCGCCGGCTTCCATGGCTTCGCGCGCTTCTTTTAGCGACCGGGCGAGGGCGCGCGGTCCGTCGGAGGTATGAATCGGAATGCAGTCGGTGAGTTTGAAGAAGGGGTAGGCCCATTTCCAGGTTTTGAACACATCGCGCGACATGACAAAGCGGATCGGGCGGCCGGTGGCGGCCTGCAGCAGCAGGGCATCGGCATAGGCGGTGTGGTTGCAGATCAGCAGGGCGCCGCCTTCGCGCGGCAGATTTTCCAATCCCTGGAAACGGATTTTATAGAGGCGGTTCACCAGGCGGATCAGCCAGAAGCGCGTGAAGAAGCCCGGCAGGCGCAGGCAGGCGATTACAGCCGGCACTGCGGCGATCAGTCCGGTCACAAGCACGCAGCCGCGGGCGTTCATGTGGAAAACGTTGGTGAGCAGATAAAAGAGGCCGGAGGCCGCCACCATGGTGGAGAAACTCAGAAAATCGGTGGCTCCGAAAACCGCGCCGCGTTTATCGGCCGGAACGCGCTGCTGCAGGAAGGCGTTGAGTGGAACCAGATACATGCCGCAGCCCATGCCCAGGAAAACAATCCATCCGCCGATTACGATAGGGCCGGTTGCCAGCGAAAGGCCGATGGCGCTGAGCATCACACCCAGGGCACCGACCGGAATCAGGCCGATTTCAATCGTGTGCTTCGACAGTTTTCCGGTCAGCAGCGCGCCGAGTCCGATGCCGACGGCGGCCAGCGGGAAAAGCATCGGTGCGCGCTCCACGGTGAGGCCGAGGGCTTCGCGGCCATAGAGCACGAGGGTCTGCTGAAACAGGGCGGTGATGCCGCCGAAGAGCACGAGGCCGAGCATGGCCTGCTTGGCCCAGTTGTCGGTTTTGATCGATTTAACCGCATGCACAACATCGGGAATAATCCACGGCGAGGTGTGGCGCGTTTTTCCAAAGGCCGGAACGTCGGCCATTTTATAGGAAGCAAAGGCACCGGTCAGGGCCAGCGCGGCGCAGACTGCCAGCACCAGCAGGGGGCTCAGCCCGAGATAACCGACCATCAGCGCGGGCAGCGCAGTGCCCAGAATGATGGCAACATAGGTGGCGGCGGTGAGGAAGCCGTTGGCGCGGGAGAGCTCTTCGTCGTTCACCAGTTCCGGCACAATGCCGCGTTTGGCAGGACCGAAGAGGGCACTCTGGGTGCAGAGCAGAAAGAGCAGCGCATAGACCGGCCAGACCAGACCGGAAATCAGGGTGGGAACCGAGATGGCCAGCAGCTCGACTTCCATCCATTTGCTGACGATGATGATGTTTTTCTTGCTGAACCGGTCGGCCAAAGAGCCGGCGGCATTGGAGAAGAGGATAAAAGGGATAACGAAGAGTGCTGAGCAGATGGCGATGACGGTCGGCAGGCTCTGATCGCCCAGCAGGGAAACCAGCACGATGACCGCCGTCATCTTAAAGGCATTGTCGTTAAAGGCCCCGGTGGCCTGACTGATATTTAACCATTTGAATGTATTTTTCATTTCCGCTCCTGAAGGTTGGTTGTTCAACAACTCCCCTTAATGCACAGGGTGTGCCAGCGGAATTCGGATTGGTGTAAGTGTATGTATACATGCGAATAACGAATATCGGCTTGTTTTATATATTTTTGTATGTGGACATTAAATGCATGATGGATATACATACTACGTATGGATAAAAACTTTTTTAAAATGGTATCGCAGGCGGCGTTCAGTAATCCGTTCGGCGAAAAACGGGTGGATATTGACCGGCAGATTGTCGGGGCGGACGAGACAGCCGACTGGCATTCCATGCTTCAGCCGCTGCTGACGCGGCTGGAGGAGGAGATCGGGCAGCTCAGGGAATCCGGGGAGCTTGTGATTGACCGGGACGGAGGCGAAGAGGTCCGGGCGGTGGGCGTCAGTATTCTGTTCCACATTTTCCATCGTTACATGGATCAGTTCGACCGGCTGATCGAGGAGCAGATCGCAGCGGGTGATGAATCGCTGCGCGCACCTTTTGCCTTCCAATGTCTGGAAGACCTGACGGGGTTCGGCTTCGGGCGCGAGGATGCGCGGCGGTATGTGGCGATGTTTTATCAGATCCGGCGCGCCTATTATTTTATTTCAACCGGCCTGGTCGGGGAATCCCCGGCGATGAAGCAGCTGCGGGCCCGGCTCTGGGATAATATTTTTACGCACGAAATTGCGTGGTATGAATCGTGTTTATGGAACCGCATGGAAGATTTTTCCACGCTGCTGCTGGGCGAGACCGGGACGGGCAAGGGCGCGGCCGCGGCGGCGATCGGTCGGTCGGGCTATATTCCGTTTAATCCCCAGGCGCAGAAGTTTGAGGAGAGTTTTACCCGCGCGTTTGTTGCGATCAACCTGTCGCAATATCCGGCCGCGCTGATTGAGTCGGAGCTGTTCGGGCATCGGAAGGGCGCGTTTACCGGGGCGATCGAAAAGCATGAGGGTATTTTTTCGCGGTGCAGTGCCTACGGGGCCATTTTTCTGGATGAAATCGGAGATGTGAGCATTCCGATTCAGATCAAGCTGCTGCAGGTGCTGCAGGAGCGCACCTTCTCGCCGGTGGGCAGTCACGAAAAGCTGCGCTTTAACGGGCGGGTGATTGCCGCCACCAACAAATCCATCGACGAACTGCGGAAGGCGGGCGAGTTCCGGGATGATTTTTATTATCGGCTCTGCTCCGACATCATCACGGTTCCGCCGCTGCGCGAGCGGATCCGGCAGACACCGAAAGAGCTGGAAATGCTCGCCGGACATCTGATGGAGCGGATCTGCGGGGCGGACCTGAAATTTCCAATCCTTGGAAAACTCAAGGAGGACGTGGGGCGCAATTATGCTTGGCCCGGCAATGTCCGTGAGCTGGAGCAGGCGATCCGCAGGGTGATGATTACGGGGTCGTATTCGGGCGATGCTTCCGCAGATTCCCCTGCCGATGAGGGACTGGAGCAGGCGATGGTTTCCGGCAGCCTGACGGCCCGGGAGGTGGTTGAAACATATTGCCGGGAGCTCTATGCCGTCTATGGAAACTACGGGGAGGTGGCCCGCCGCACCGGCCTCGACTGGCGGACGGTGAAGAAGAATGTGAGTGCATAAAAAAAGCCCGTCGTGATGACGGGCTTTTCTGCATTCAATCGCGAGGATTGAATTATGCGCCGAGCTGGTAGCGGATGTAGCGTTTCACCGTGATGGTGTCGCCCAGTTCTTTGCCTTTTTCTTCCAGCAGCTTGGTGATGGAGACTTTGTCTTCTTTAACAAAGCCCTGCTCCAGGAAGCAGATCAGGCTGTAGAATTTGTTCGCCTTGCCCTTGAGGATGCCTTCCATGATATTTTCCGGCTTTCCTGCGAGCTGTTTGCGGGCGATGTCCATTTCTTCTTCCAGCATTTCGGCCGGAACTTCGTCGCGGTTCAGGTAGGCCGGAGCAGCCGCTGCAACGTGCAGGGTCAGGTCCTTGGCCAGTTCCTTATAAACCGGAGACGCTGCGGTTTCTTCTTTTTCGAAACCGAGTTCGAGCAGAACGCCGACCTTGCCGCCCATGTGGATGTAGGTGGCGATGGCGCCGATGCCTTCCACGTCCCATTTGACGTTGCGGCGAAGCTGAATTTTTTCGCCGATCGAGGCGATTTTTTCTTCAACTTTATCTTTCACGTCTTCGGCCATTTTGTCGGATTCGTGATTCAGTGCGTCGAGGCGCATTTCTTCAACAAACGCCTGGAAGTCTTCGTTACGGGTAACGAAGTCGGTTTCGCAGTTGATTTCGAGCATACCGGCCGATTTGGCATCGTCGGCGACGAGCGAGGCGACCATGCCTTCTTTAGCTTCTTTGGAGGCGCGTTTGGCGGCAACGGCCGCGCCTTTTTCACGAAGGATTTTAACGGCTGCATCAAAATCACCGTCGGTTTGTTCGAGGGCTTTTTTGCAGTCGTTGATGCCCATGCTGGTGGCATCGCGAAGTTCTTTAATCATTGAAGTGGTAATAGCCATTTCTTAAGTCTCCTGAAAGTTAGTCTTCTTTTTTCTCTTCAGATTCTTCAGCGGCAGCTTCCGGAGCTTCTTCGGCTTTCGGTGCTTCTTCGGCTTTCGGAGCTTCTTCGGCTTTCGGTGCTTCAGCTTTCGGCTCTTCGGCTTTAGCTTCTTTTACTTCTTCAGCCGGAGCAGCGGCTTCCGCTTCGGCCTTTTTGGCTTCGTCGGCTTTTTTCTTCTGCTCTTTGATTTTCTTCAGCACTTCTTCGCGCTTCTTCTTATCTTCGGCTTCTTTTTTCTGGCGCTCTTCGCGTGCAGCTTTAGCTTTTGCGCGTTCTTCGGCTTCAGCGGCTTCGCGTTTTTCGCGCTCAGCTTTGGCTTTGGCGGTGTATTCGGCATCGGCGGCTTTCATGGTCTCGCCGAGTACTTCGCAGATCAGGCCGATGGAGCGAAGTGAGTCGTCGTTGCCCGGGATCGGGTAATCCACGAGGTCCGGATCCGCATTGGTATCAACCAGGGCTACAATCGGAATGTTCAGACGCTTGGCTTCCGCCAGGGCCAGACGTTCACGCTTGAGGTCAACCACAAAAAGGGCACCCGGCTTTTTGTCCATCTGGGCAATACCGGTCAGGTTGCGTTCCAGTTTGTTGAGCTCGCGGCGAAGTACGGAAACTTCCTTTTTCGGCAGTTTGTCCATGGAACCGTCTTTTTCCATCTTCTGCAGTTCACGCATACGGCTTACCGAAGAACGGATGGTTTTATTGTTGGTCAGCATGCCGCCGAGCCAGCGATGTACTACGTAGGGCTGGTTTGTATCTTCGGCACAGCCCTGGAAAATTTCACGAGCCTGTTTTTTGGTGCCGACGAACAGAATTTTTTCGCCGCGCAGAATGACATCGTTCAGGAAGGTTTTCGCCAGCTCCAGCTGGGACATCGTTTTATTCAGGTCGATGATGTAGATCCCGTTTTTCGCGCTGTGGATATAGCGCTTCATTTTCGGGTTCCAGCGTTTGGTCTGGTGACCAAAGTGCAGACCTGCATCGAGCAGATCCTGTACAGACACAGTCTTAGTGAATGAATCAGCCATTTTGCCTCTCCTTATAGTTTACTCTATTTAGTTAAACAATCCGCTTTGACATGCCCGAGGCGCGGGCAGCCTTCGCTTCTAACCGGTACTTCCGGTTAATTAAGCCGCGCAATATACGGATGCGCTCAGGCTTGGGCAAGGGGTTTTTGGCGGTTTTTTGACGAGTGAGGGCTCTGCGTCGGTACGTGATGAGCAGGATCGGGCCGGCGGTGCAGGGTCGCGAGGTCGAGGACCTCGACTGCAGGGCCTGCAGAGCGGGGGCCGTGGCGCCGCCGGGGTGCAGGGATTTTTTGGTAAAAGGATTCAGTATTAAAACATCTTTGAGCGTGACGGGAATTTCAGCATACGAATCATCTGGGAATAAAACTAAAAGAGTACGATATTGTTGGTGTAGAAAACGGTGCAGATCGCTATTTATTAGCGAAGCCGGCCAACAGGACGCGAAAACCATGACCGAATCTGAAAATCACTCCTTCACCAACCGCCTGATTCATGAAAAAAGCCCGTATCTGCTGCAGCATGCGCAAAATCCGGTGGACTGGTATCCGTGGGGCGATGAGGCGTTTGAGGTTGCGAAGGCCGCGGATAAACCCATTTTTCTTTCCATCGGATATGCGACGTGTCACTGGTGCCATGTGATGGAGCATGAATCGTTCGAAAATGCTGAAATTGCCCAACTGATGAACGAGGCGTTTATTTGCATCAAAGTCGACCGCGAGGAACGGCCCGATATTGATCACATATATATGAGGGTCTGCCAGATGATGACCGGGCAGGGGGGCTGGCCGCTGACGATTATGATGACGCCTGATAAAGCCCCTTTTCATGCAGCAACGTATGTGCCACCGGCTCAGCGTCATGGACGGATGGGGATGAAACAGTTGGTGCAGCGAATTTCCAATGTCTGGAACAATCAGCGTAAGAAGGTGCTCGAGTCCGCCGGGCAGATCACCGATGTGCTTACACAGCAGCAAGGGGAGGGCGACGGATCGGAACTGGAGCCCGGGTTACTGGAGGCCGGTTATCATGAACTGATGAATCAGTATGATAAGCCGTTCGGCGGTTTCGGACTTCAGCCCAAGTTTCCTTCGCCGCACCGGCTGTTTTTTCTATTGCGTCAGGGAAAAGCGGAGGGTGTGGCTGCGGCCGAGCACACGCTTTCGGCCATGCGGAAAGGCGGAGTGTTTGATCAGGTCGGCTTCGGCTTTCACCGCTATTCAACGGACCGGAGATGGCTTTTGCCGCATTTTGAAAAAATGCTCTATGATCAGGCGCTACTGGCGATGGCTTATACCGAGGCCTATGAGTTGACCGGGAAACCGTTTTATAAGCAGGTGACCGAAGAGATTCTTGAATATGTGATGCGCGACATGACGGTGCCCGATGAGCCATCCCGCCATTCGGGGGGCGCATTTTATTCGGCGGAGGATGCGGACTCTGAAGGTGAAGAGGGGCGGTTTTATATTTGGACCGCGGAGGAGATGAAATCAGTCCTCGGTGACGATTATCATTTTGTTTCCAAGCATTGGAATGTGAAGGATAGCGGTAATTTTCGTGATGAAGCTTCCGGTCAGCAGCGTCCCGAGAATATTCCGTATTTATCTGAGTGGTTGTCCGATGAAGATGCTGTGCGGATTTCCGAATCCCGGAAAAAGTTGTTTGCGGTTCGTGAGAAACGGATTCATCCCTTAAAAGATACCAAAGTGCTGGCGGACTGGAACGGACTGATGATTGCTGCGTTGGCCAAAGCCGGCCGCGCATTCGGGACGGAGCACTATATTCGGGCTGCTGAGCGCGCGGCGACTTTTATTGCTGCGGAAATGCAGAGTGAAGACGGCAGACTTCAGCATCGCTGGCGGGAGGGGCATACGGCGGTACCGGGGCAGCTGGAAGATTATGCCTTTATGATTTTCGGTTTGCTGGAGCTCTATGACAGCACACTGGATTTCCAGTATCTGGAAAAGGCTCTGAATTATCAGACGATTCTTGATGAACACTTTGCTGATGATGCGGGGGGCGGATATTTTATGACGGCTGACGATGCCGAAGCACTGATAGTTCGGCCGAAGGAGCTGTATGACGGTGCAATTCCTTCCGGAAATTCTGTGCAGTTGTATAATCTGCTGAAACTGGCGAGGCTGACCGGTAATCCGAAACTGGAGCAAAAGGCATTGAAAACCGGAGCGGCGTTCTGCGGCGTGATTGAAAGGTCACCTTCCAGCTTTGCCCAGGCTCTGACCGCACTGCAGTTTGCGGTCGGAGAAACGGTTGAGGTCGTAGTTGTGGGGGGTAAGGAAGAGGCCCGACCGATGATTGAATACCTGCATTCGGTTTATCAGCCGGGCAGAGTGATGCTGCACAAGGACGCAGACCATGCGGATCAACTTGCCGTGATCGCTCCGTTTACCAAAGAACAGCAGATGATCGATGGGAAACCGACAGTTTATATCTGCCGGAATTTTGCCTGCGAAAAACCGGTTAATACGCTTGAGGAACTGAAAGGGCGGATTACAGCGATGCGTAGGAATCCTCGTAGGTCATGAGGAAGTTGAAGGCGAGATCGTCCTCGGAAAAGCCTTCATACATCATACTGGTGACACGAGTTTCGGTATCCATCAGCTGGGTTTCGGTCATAACCAGTTCCATGCCCACTTTATCGGGGGAATACAATCCGGAAAAGAGGCCCAGCAAAATGACAACGGAGGCGGCAAGCGGAATAAGCTGTCGGGTTCCAGGTATTGGAAGCCGAAATCTTTTCTTTTCGGGCACATTTTTTCGCGCTTCCCGCAGCACATTCTGCATCACAGTGGCCGAGGGTTCCGCTTCCAGGCTGTGGAAATGGGGTTTTGATTCGATGAGAGCAAACTGGAATTCGCGGCATGGTTCGCAATCGTGCAGATGCGCGGCGAGCTCGTTTGCGCGTTTTTCCGGCAGTTCGCCGGAGTCCTGTAACAGCATATATTTTTCAGCATCGTGACACTTCATGACATGGCCTCCTGAAGTTCTTCATATTCGTCCTTTAATATAGAACGTAATTTGCCCAATGCATATTGCATCCGGGCTAAACAAGTATTGATCGAGCACTTTTGCAGCCGGGCGATTTCCTTAAACGAAACGTTACCGTACATTCGGAGCATAAAGACTTCTTTCTGTTCCGGAGAAAGGGTGCTTACGGCCTGCTCAATTCGGCTGCCCAGCATCGTTCCGCCGGTTTCTTCTGCCGGGGTGATGCCCGGAGCGGCCAGATGGTCTTCCAGCGTGGAATTGCCATCGTCCCCGCCAGCTCCGCTCTGCATCGAGACATTTTTTCTGTTCCGGCGCGCACGGTCGATAACCAGATTGTGCGCAATACGAAAGAGCCAGTTGAGAAAGTTCTTATGTTTGAACTTATGTACGTTTTTGAGGGCCCGGAACCAGGTTTCCTGAAAAATCTCGTCGGCGTCTTCGCGGCCTTCAGTCATTTTCAGAATAAATGAATAGAGCGGACGTTTATATTTTTCCACCATCGGCGCGAGTGCATCTGCATCGCCGCCAAGATAGGCTTTTATACAATCAATGTCCGAAATATCCATAATGCGAAACGAGTACTGCGTATTGCGTTAATCTGCAAATCCAACCGATAAACGGACCATGCGCTAATCTATTGCAGAAATTCTGAAGTAATTTTTCCGGAGATGGGATCGTTTTCCATGCGGATCGCGACACCGCGTTTATCTTCGATCTCAATTTCAAACTTTTCGCACTGTCCATTCGGGAAGAAACGGATCAGGCAGAGGTCAGGATATTCATCGTCCTCTTCCGTCCATTCCTTGTCGAATTCGCGGACTGTGAGTCCTTTAGGAAGAATTTTATGGACTTCTTTTTCAATGCCTGCAGTTTCGTCGGAGGTGCCTTCCCCGTCTTTATAGCCCAGCCGTTTCAGGATATCCTGATCGATTTCGCCATCGGCTGAGTTGGTTTGAACCAGCTCGCCGCCGAGAAAGATTTCCATGGTTTCCTGGTTCAGCACAATCGTCATCATTTCTTCGCGCATAATCGCCATGCTTCGCGCATAGCGGCTCATGCGGCTGATGGTACGGGCGGTGGTTTTCAGACCGGCCCCTTTGATTGTTCCCGAAAAATAAGGCAGTGAAACACCGGTAATGATGGCGACAATCACAATGACAAGCATCACCTCCATAAGGGTGAATGCCCGTCTGCTCAACTGGGTGTGCTTCGGCAACGGGATCAATCCCAGTTGTTCGCCGATGCCTTTCCATCTTCCGAGGTGCAGGAGATGTCGAAGGTGTGCGTGTTGTGTGAACCCGGGGCCTGGTAGACAAAGGGTTTTCCCCACGGGTCTAACGGAATCTTTTTCTTCTGCAGGTACGGGCCGCCTTTGGATTCATCCAGCAGGCCGTCCAGACTGCTTGGATAGGTTCCATTGATGATTTCGTACTGCTGAACGGCCATTGAGAGCGTTGCAATGGTAGACTTCGCAGCATTCAGGTCGGCCTGCTGTTTTTTTCCGCCGATATTCAGTCCGTTCATCGTGACGCCGGCAATAATGCCCAGAATCACTACCACCAAGATCACTTCAATCAGGGTGAATCCCGATTTTTTATTCAGATGTTTTTTTTTGCTCTCATCCATTTTCATTTCTGCTCTCCTTTAATCAAAATCCACTCAGCGTATCCGTGAGCGTTAATACCGGCAGCATCAGGCAAATGGCCATACCACCGACGACCGCCGCAACCGCTACAATCAACAGGGGTTCCAGTACCGTTGTACACGTTTTAACCAGCTGATCCAGTTCAGAGTCATACCGGCGTGTGATGTGAGAAAGGGCGTTGGGCATATCCCCGGTTTCCTCCCCGACTGCCAGCATATCGGTCAGCAGACGTGGAAATATCTTTCCCTGAGCCAGCGGTTTGGAAATGGTGGCTCCATCGGTAACTTTATCGCGTGCGCGGCCCACCTCGTCGGCAATAATGACATTGTCTATCGTTTTCTGGACAATGCCCATTGCGGGCAATACGGCCACGCCGTTATGCAGCAATGTACCGAAGGTCCTGGAAAAATGAGCGTAGGCATTTGCGCGGATAATGGCTCCCATGATCGGGATCCGCAGCTGCAGCCGGTGCCACAGCGTTTTTCCCTGCATGGTTTTCAGCCAGCGTTTCAGGAAAATAATCAGCAGGACCATAACGCCCAGCACTGCAAGTCCGTATCTCAGGGTGAAATTGCTCATGGTCATGAGGACCTGGGTCGGGCGGGGGAGTTCGGCCCCCATTTCCTCAAAAGTATTTGCAAAACTCGGTACAATGTAAATCATCAGCCCGATCACGGCGAGACCGCCGATGGTCATGACGATGGCCGGATAAATCAGCGCGGAGATCACTTTGCCCCGGGCTTCGTGTACGCGTTCGTAGTGAACACAGATATTTTCCAGCGCTCCGGGCAGATTACCCGATGCCTCACCGGCACGGACCAGATTGACATAAAGGGAGGAGAAGGTTTCCGGGTACATTTCCAGGGCATCGGAGAGCGAGGTGCCCTGCACAATTTCATCGCGCAGAGTGTTTACAATCCGGCCGACGGCACTTTCATCTTTGCGGGCCGCGAGGGTGTGCAGTGCCCGTCCAATGGTCATCCCGGAGGCCACCAGATCCGAGAGCTCGCGTGAAAAGAGCAGCAGATCCTGCAGTTTCATCCGCGGTTTGCGTTTGAAGCCCAGCTGGAAATTCAAGCCTTTTCGGTCTTCGCCGCTCTCCTGCCGGTGTGTTTTGGTCGTTTCGGTGATGGAAACAGGAATGTGCCCCAGAGATTCAATCACGCGGACCGCACCGGAACGGTCGTTCGATTCGACCACCCCCTCAACGCGCTCGCCGCTTTTCGAGCGACCGATATATTTAAAATGTGCCATAGCAAGTTTCTGATTAACGGACCATTCGTGGAATTAATATGCAACAACCCGAAAAGAATAGAGAATGAAACGATTTTTTAAAGCCGCAAATGTAGACGATACGCGGGTCAGGCCCGGGGGTGAAACTGCTCGTGAATGGATTTCAGGCGGTTGGGGTCGACATGGGTATAGATCTGAGTGGTGGCGATGTCGGCGTGACCCAGCATTTCCTGGATCACGCGCAGAGGGGCACCGTTCTGCAGCAGATGGCTGGCAAACGAATGACGCAGGGTGTGCGGAGTGACATTTTTCATGATTCCGGCGTCTTTGGTATATTTCTTGATGATCTGCCAGAGGCGTTGCCGGCAGAGAGCGGTCTCGCGGCGCGAAACAAAAACATGCTGAAGATGCGGATTATCGCACAGCATTGGGCGCACTTCCTCCAGATAGACGTGCAGCATATTGGCCGAATTTTCAGCCACGGGAATGACCCGCTCTTTCCGGCCTTTCCCGATAACCCGGATGTAGCCGTCATCGAGGTGGAGCGATGGGAGCTGCAGGTTGGCCAGTTCTGAAACGCGAAGACCGGAGGCATAAAACATTTCAAGGATGGCTCGGTCGCGCACGCCGAGCGGTTTCCGCATATCCGGGGCACTAAGCAACAGATCGACCTCTTTTTCAGAAAGGGTGTCGGGCAGGATTTTCCAGAGTTTGGGAGAATCCATGGTATCCGTCACGTTTTTGTCGAGCAGGCCCTCCTGCTGGAGATATCGGAAGAATACTTTAATGGAAACCAGGTGTCGCGAAATGGAGTTGGTCGACATCCCTTTTGCTTTCATGGCCATCAGATGATCCAGCACCTGCTTGCGGCTGACCTGATTTAAGGATGAAAGACCTTTCCGGGTAAGAAAATCAAGAAACTGGCTGATATCATCGGCATAGGCTTTGCGCGTATTGATGCTAAGCCCGCGTTCCAGCGAAATATAATCGAGGAAAGATTCTAAGAAAGCGTTCATCGGGTCACTGTAGCCGCTTGTTGGCGGCTGAACAAGTCTGCGGGGTTCGGTTGACGAAACCGTGCGGTGCGGGATCGGATTTGTGATGAATGAGGTCGGGAACCACGGCCACCAAAAAAGGCCGCCAGATGCTGGCGGCCTTTGATGCGAGAAACCCGAGCAATTAAACGTTGAGCTCTTCGCCGGTGAGAAGCTTGTAGGCTTCCAGATATTTGGCGCGGCTCTGCAGGAGCACGTCTTCCGGAATGGTCGGTCCGGGCGGAGTTTTGTCCCAGTCGAGCGTTTCGAGGTAGTCGCGGACAAACTGTTTGTCGAACGAAAACGGCGAGGAACCCGGTTTATAGGAATCCGCCGGCCAGAAACGGGAGCTGTCGGGCGTCAGGACTTCGTCGATCAGGATCAGTTCGCCATCCACCATTCCGAACTCAAATTTGGTGTCGGCAATAATGATGCCCTTGGTGAGGGCATAGTCGGCCGCGGTCTGATAGAGCTCGAGGCTGACATCTTTCAGTTTATTCCCCAGCTCTTCACCGACAATTTCCTTCATCTGTTCAAACGAGATATTTTCATCATGGCCTTCGTCGGCCTTCGTGGACGGCGTGAAAATCGGTTCATCAAGTTTGCCGGCCATTTCGTATCCATCGCGCAGCGGCATTCCGCCGATGGTGCCGGATTTCTGGTATTCCTTCCAGCCGGAGCCGATGAGGTAGCCGCGGACAATGCACTCCACCGGGAGCAACTCGGCTTTTTTCACGAGCATGGAACGGCCTTTCAGCAGTTCTTTGTGGTCCTGGAGTTCCGGCGGAAAATCTTCAACATCGGTGGAGATCATGTGGTTTTTCACCACATCGCCGGTGCGGTCGAACCAGAATTTTGAAATCATGTTCAGAACACGGCCTTTATCCGGAATGCCGTCGGGCATCACAACGTCGAATGCAGAAATGCGGTCGGAAGCAACGAAGAGATACTGATCGCCGAGATCATAGACTTCGCGGACTTTACCGGATTTAAATTTTTCAATACCTGGAAGTTCAATTTTCGTAGCAGCTGGGGTCATTTTATCCTCCATCACGTTAGGGGTTCTTTAAAATTCGGGGCACTTTACGGGCCCTTGATTAGGGGTGCAACCCAAACCGGACTAAATGAGTAGTAAATAGGCACTTTACTACGGAATACGTGCTTCTTTTTTTATTTTACCAAATACGGGTTTGGCGGTCGGGGCAGGGGAACGTATATTTGAAGCAATTGACTTTAGGGATTCAGCATGATCGACCTGCACACACATTCCGTTTATTCCGACGGCACGAACACCCCGGCGGAACTGATTCAAATGGCCGAAAAAAGAGGCCTTGCCGCCATGGCACTGACGGATCACGATACCGTCGGCGGCCTCGAACCGCTGTTCTCTGCTGCAGAAAAAACAGCGGTGGAGGCGGTTCCGGGGATTGAACTCAGCGCCGAATGCGCAAAAGGAACCATGCATATTCTGGGTTATTTTTTCGACCACACGAATCGGGAGCTGCTCGAAAAAATCAATACCGTGCGCGAAGGCCGCGAAGAGCGGAATCAGGAAATTCTGAAACGGCTGAATAAACTGGGATATCGTCTGATGTGGACCGATGTGGAAAAGCAGGCCGGTGCCGATGTGGTGGGCCGTCCACATTTTGCTGAAGCCCTGATTGCAAAAGGTCTGGTGAAAAACCGTAAATCAGCCTTTGAACTTTTGCTGGCCAAAGGGCGTCCCGCTTACGCCGAACGCTACCGTTATACCGGCCGCGAATGTGTTGAGCTGATTCGCAAAGCCGGCGGAATTCCGGTGCTGGCACATCCGGCCACGATTTATCTGCCCGACGATCAGTTACGCGGTCTGATTATGGGGCTGGCGGAAGTCGGATTGGGCGGACTCGAAGTTTACTATGCCGAGCATCATCCCGAAAATATCAGGAAATTCAAACGCTGGGCCGATGAGCTGGGGCTCATCAGCACCGGCGGAACTGATTATCACGGAAAAAATACACCGGACCTCAAGCTCGGCACCGGATTCGGCCAGCTGCGCGTTCCCGATGAGGCGCTGGAGCGGTTGAAAGTCGCCGCCGGCAAATAACGGTTTCCGGATATACGAATGGGGCGCAGAGCGTGTGCCCCTCCGTCAGATCATTTCGAGCAGTTGATTCAACGAGGTGATGACGGCGTCCGGTTTCAGGTTTTTGCAGCGGTCGTCTGTTTCACGCAGTCGTAATGAACGTTTGTCTCCGGCGAAAAGGACGGTTTTGCATCCGGCCTGTTGAGCGGTGTAGATGTCGTTGAGCATATCGTTGCCGACATAGACGGTTTCCGAAAGTTTTATGCCGTGGTTCTTTTCCAGAAATTTTCCAGCCTTTGGAAACAGGTCGGCGGAAGGTTTGGCTTTCAGCTCTTTATAGGACCAGATGCAGCATTCCGGATCAAAGCCGATTTCTTCAAGAGCGCGCTCGAAGAACGCGGAAAAAATTATGGGGGTGTAATACTGCGCATTTGAGACAATGCCCATCGGCAGTCCGCGTTCCTTTAACCCATTTAGTAATTCTTTACATCCAGGCATTGGAAAAACCGGATTCACCCGGCATTCGTATTCGATTCCGAGACGGCGGATCTGGTCGGCGGAAAATGCGTGTTTGCGCAGCGTTTCAGTTTTAGAAAGGTTTGCGATTATTTTGGTCCAGATTTTGGTGATTTCCACTTCCGGGAAATCGGCTCCGGCTTCATGTCCGGCTTTGTGCCATTCCTGAATCTCGGCTTTCATCATTTCTTTACCGATCACACCCGCCTGTTCCGCTTCTCCTTCGAAGCCGGAAACCACCAGCGCCTGAGTCAGTGCTTCCGCGGTATCGGTAGCGGTTGCTGTACCGACGTCGCCGGAACCTGAAATGATTAATGTGCCATAGACATCGAAGAGAACCGCTTTTACACCGTCGAGCTTTTCCAGTTGCGGTTTGGTTTCGGTAGGAATGGGCGACAGCGGCCCGCAGTTTTTGAGAATAATGTCTTCCAGTCTGTTCATGCCCTTATCTTTTTCCAATCCCTGGAAATTTCCAAGCTTTGGATGCGATAAAGGGCAGAACAGATTTCCTGAGAATGAAAATTTACCGCTTGGCCGGATTGAGCGGCGGCGGGAGCGGATCAACAAAACTGCGGTATTTTCGCATGAGGCGCTCCACTATTTCGGGTTTGGCTTTGGCGAGATCATGCTGTTCGCCGAGATCTTCGGTCAGATTGTAGAGCCAGTGTTTATCCTGCCAGACGAGCAGTTTATAGTCGCCCTGAACCACACAGCCGCTGTTATCGTGATACCAGTAGAGGGTTTCGTGCGGACGCCCTGTTTTCTCTCCCTTCAGAAAAGGCAGCAGATTGGTGCCGTCGAGGTGGGCGGAAGACGGAATATCGGCGTTACCGGCGGCGCAGAAAGTGGGATAGAGATCAAGGGTGCTGACGGCGTGATCATAAACCTGCCCCGCCGGCAGTTTACCGGGCCAGCGGATGAGGTAGGGAATGCGGTTTCCGCCTTCATAGTTCGAACCTTTATTGCCGCGAAGGGGACCAACGCTGCCGAGCAGCTCCTTCGGCCAGTTTTCCGGCCAGTCTACATTATAGGCAAATGTTGCACCGTTGTCGGATGCGAATGCGACAAGGGTGTTTTCAGTGAGCCCGAGTTCATCGAGTTTATCTAAAACTTTTCCGATATTTTCATCCATGGAAAGCAGCATGGCTCCGTACATTTTGGTGGCTTCGGTTTTCAGGTGCGCCACTTGCGGTTTCAGGCTGGTTTTAGCCTGCATCGGTGAATGCGGGGCGTTGAAAGCCAGATAGTAGAAAAACGGTTTGTCTTTATGCCGTTCGATAAAACCGACGGCATGATCGCCAAGCCGGTCGGTCAGGTAGATATCGCCTTCGCGTTCCGGGCCCCAGAGAATACGTTTGTGTCCGCCGCGGGCGACGGATTCATCGACTCCGGCATAATGCCCGTTTTCATCGGGGAAATACTGTCCGCCGAAATGCATAATCCATTTATATTCATCAAATGTGGTCTCGGGATAACCGGGGAGGTTGTATTTTCCCGACATACCGGTCACATAGCCGGCACGGCTCAGGGCCTGATTAATCAGCAGCTGTCCTTCGGGGATACGGTTGTTTTCCAATGTTTCTTCGACTCCGTTTTTCAGGTCATCCCAGGTATCCTGATTCCACTGGATTCCGAATTTCTGCTGATACATGCCGGTGAGCAGGCCGAAGCGGCTTGGACCACAGGCCGAGGCGCTGACGTACCCCTGTGTGAAGCGAACGCCTTCCTTTGCGATGCGGTCAATATTGGGGGTCGGAACCAGATTGTCGTAGCCATAGCATCTGGCATCGCCGTACCCCATATCATCGGCAAGAATCATGATGATATTAGGCTTTGATGCGTAAGCGGATATGATTGATGTGAATAGAACAAGAGCGATTCGTTTCATACTACCTCGGTGCGTTGTATTCTGTTTCGTAGATATTATTTTTTTCAAGAACTTTCAGGAGCATTTCCCGTTCTTCGCGATGCTGTTCGGAAACGCTGCCCCAGTCCTTAATTTCCGGAAAGCTGCAGTGATCTTCGGGCAGGACGGAGACATCCCACCATGTGCCGTAACCGTCGCGCAGCACCTTACGGCCGCGGGCCAGCTGTTTGTCTTTTTTATAGGAGTAGATCCAGTCGTGCGGTTCCGGAGCGTCGGCTGTCAGGTAGGGCCAGAGGCTTTTCCCGTCCAGTTCATAGTTTTCCGGGATTTTTACGCCCATGATATCCGCCAGCGTGGGGACCATATCAACCAGTGAAGCAAGCGCGTTGAGTTCTCCTTTTTTTGTTAAATTCGAGGCATGGATAATTAATGGTACATGCACCCCGCGCTGCTGATCGACCCTGGTTTTTCCAAATTTGTGTGAGCCGTTGTCGGCGGCAAAAATAAAAACGGTGTTTTCATAAATGCCGAGTGCTTTTGTTTTTTCGATGTAGCGCCACATGATGTAGTCGCAATAGTTGATGTGCCGATGCAGTCCGGGATCGGTGACGGTGCCGTGGGTATCATAAACCCCTTTGCTTCCGGTGATATCCGGTTCGGTCCGGTGATACCGTTTCCCGTCCCATTGAATAACCGGAGTGCCCGGCCATTTGTTGCCGGAATCGGGATTGAGCCAGTCAAAATCACCATGTCCGAGGTGGGTGGCATGATAGATGAGAAAGGGTTTCCCTGCTTTATGCTGTCGTTCCATGAAATCGAGACCGTAATCGGTTTCAATATCCGGTCCATAGGTGTTCAGGCTGAATGATGCCTGGGCTTCGGGCGTATTCGGCCACCATTCAAGTCCGGCTTTTTTACCTTTTTCATTAACCACAACCTGATGCGGGTTGAAACCATAACTACGGCGGGCGAGTGGATATCCGGGGGCGAGTTTTCCGGAGTCGAGATTTTTAACAGCCGGTTTCCCATCGACATTCACGATTGTTGTGCGAAAGCCGTATTTAAAGTTCCGGATATCCATTTCATCACCGGTTCCGATCATGCCTTCGGTAAAACCGAAACGCTGGAAATCCTCACCCTGTACCTGCATCTGGGTTTTTCCGGCCCAGACACTGGCATAACCGCCCATTAGCGCAATCTGTCCCATGCCGATCGGGGAGCTTTCGAAGAGATACCAGGTCCGTTCACCCTTCGGTGTACGGATTTTTCCTAAATCGCGGTTATCCCACCACTTGGTGCGTGTGGCGTAGCGGCCGGTCATCATCATGGCCCGGCTGGGCATGCAGACCGTGGCGCCCCAGACACTGTTGAGATAGCATCCTTCTGAGGCCAGCCGATCGAGCACCGGGGTGTGGGCGCGGTATTTCGGATCAGACGTATCGCCGCCTTTCGGTTTGGTCCAGACGGAGCTTTGATAGACGGGGAGCTCGCGCGGGCTGATGTCATCCGCAAAAAGAATGATCACATTGGGCCGTGTTTCGCTGAAGCAGGTTAAAATGCTAAGAAAAGTGAGAACCGCAGCGATGACCAGCGTCCAGTAGACCGAGTGTGAAGGGATCGGAAGATTCTGTTTGTGCTGTATTTTCATTATTCATACTCCGGTAGAATGGTAAGCAGTTTTTCTCTTTCCGCACGGTGGACCTCTAGGACGCTGCCCCAATCCTTAATTTCCGGGTAGCTGATATAATCTTCAGGTTCTGAAGAAACATCCCACCAGCGGTTATTGCCATCCCGCATCACGTGGTGTCCGCGAATAATCTGATTCCGTTCCTGATACGTGTACACCCAGTCGCGGTGAGTCTGTTTGTCACCGAAAAGAAAGGGGACCATGCTGACCCCGTCATAGACATAGTTCTCCGGAATTTCGAAACCGGTCAGTTCGGCAATGGTCGGCCAAAGGTCGACGATGCCGGCCATGACATCCTGCCGTCCGTGCTTGGTCATGCCGGGGGCATAGATAATCATCGGAACATGACATCCTTTCTGGCGATCCGGGCTGTTTTTCCCGTATCCGCCCGTTCCGTTATCGGCTGTAATGATGAAGACGGTGTTGTCTAAAATATCCATCTCTTCAAATTTTTCGAGATACCGGCTGATCTGAAAATCGATATAGTTGATGTGATTATGCATGCCCGGTTCCGTAACCGTTCCGTGCGCATCGTATCGGCCTTTGTCACCAGTGATCTTCGGATCGGTTCGGTGATAACGTTTCCCATTCCAGTGAATTTTCGGCGTGCCCGGCCAGCTGGAGTCGGCACTGTTGCCGAGAAAGTCGTACTGGTCGTGCCCCAGGTGCGAGGCATGGTAGATGAAGAACGGTTTCTTTTCGTTCATTCTCCGGTCGATGAAGTCAAAAATAAATTCCATTTCCAGATCGGGACCATATGTGCTGATTCCGAAATTTTCCTGTGATTCCGGTGTATTCGGCCACCAGACCAGTTTGCCCGGGGCCGACGGATCGTTCCAGAGGCGGACGTTGGGCTGCCAGTACCAGCTGTCCTGTGCATAGGTCTTTTTTTCAATGGGCTTCCCGGTATCCATATTGATCAGCACGCGTTTCCCGTTGATGGTTTTCGGATCAAGCTGGAAATCGCTGTATGGATTGGTCGGCTCGGCGAGCAGGCCGGGAGTGATCATGGCTTCATCGAATCCGTATTTTCCGTAATCACCTGAAAGATGAAATTTTCCTGCCCAGTAGGTGGCATAGCCCGCCTGAGCGGCCACATGGCTCAGCAGAATGGGCGTGCTGTCATAAATGTGATAGGCCTCGTTCCAACCGCCGGCGTTTTTCACCTTGCCGATGTCCCGATTGCTCCACCAGGTCTGGCGGTGGGCAAACCGTCCGGTCAGCAGCATAGCCCGGCTCGGTTTGCACAGGGTCGCCGCCCAGGCGGAGGTGATCCAGCAGCCTTTTTCGGCCAGTTGATCCATTACCGGGGTGCGGGCCCGGTATTCAGGATTGGACGTGTCGCCGCGTTCCGGCGGGCTCCACTGCGGGGTT
Organism: Pontiella agarivorans; assembly: GCF_034531395.1. Classification (NCBI taxonomy): domain Bacteria; kingdom Pseudomonadati; phylum Kiritimatiellota; class Kiritimatiellia; order Kiritimatiellales; family Pontiellaceae; genus Pontiella; species Pontiella agarivorans. The sequence continues at coordinate 51,923 of NZ_JARVCO010000008.1, forward strand.
CCATAGATTGGAAACTCCCGTGCACTGATGTCGTCTGCAAAATAGAGTACGATATTGGGCTTAACGGGGACTGCAGCGATGGCGGAGACCGCGGTGAAAAGAGAGATAAGCAACCCCTTATGCATTAATTGAATTCTCCGAAGGGATGGGGCATTTCGGCCAGATAGGTCGAAAGCTGTTTTTTCATTTCAGCCAAAATTTCGGCATAGGCCGGATCGTAGGCGAGGTTGTTCTGTTCAAACGGATCCTTTTCCAGGTCGTAAAGCTGATCAGCATCAAAATAAGCCGGATATTCCCGGTCACCATCCATGATGACGCCTTTGCTGACATTGTCGGGGGTGTTTTTCCGACCGTCCCAGGAAACGCGCCGGCGTCGTTTTTGTTCCAAAGCCTGGATGGCATCCTGTTTCATCGCTTCTTCAATTTCCGCCGGAGCGCGACAGGCAATGTATTTGAAGCGGTCGGTGACGATTCCGCGTGTATGCATAATTTCGAGATAGAGTGATTCCCGGGCGGTTGCGGATTCTCCGCTGAGCATTGGAGCAAAGCTTTGTCCGTCGAGGCCGACATCACCGGTGTTTTTGCTTTCAGAAAGGTCAAGAATGGTGCTTACGAGATCGACGTTAGAGCTGATGCCGGCCGCGCGCGTTCCTGCTTTTATTTTTTGGGGCCAGCGGATCACGGTGGGTACTCGGGCGGTTTCGCCGATGGTGTTTTTGCCGCGGCTCTGGTGGTCGGAAGTGAATACAAAAAGTGTCTCTTCCGACATGCCGAGTTCATCGAGTTTTTTTAATACGGTACCGAGCGCGTCATCAATGTGGGTTCCATAGGCATTCACCAGTGGCAGGCCGGCCTCTTCAACCCGCCGGACAACATCGGCATAGGAGGGCATACAACCGGGCACTTCGTCGAGCCAGCCGCCGGGCGAACCGTGAGGATCACGTTCGAACCAGAATGGCGCGTTGGGGTTGCGGGCCTGAGAGTCGTAATACTGCCGGTGCGGCAGAGGGAGGGCGATGTAGAGATAGAACGGTTTTTCGTTTTCTTTGGCTTTATCAAGAAAGTCCAATGCGCCCTGCATCACCCAGGGGAGGTTTTCGAGTCGGAGTTCTTTGGGAGCTTTAAGTGCGCCGACGTTGCCGATCTGGATACTGGCGGCAAAATCAAACCCCTGTTCTTTTTCCATGGTACGGCATTCAATACGCTGGGCTTCTTTCACTTTTTCATTCACGCCGGGATCAGAGAGTTTGGCGTTCCGGAGTTCCGCATTATACCTGCCCGCGCCATGCCCGTTGTGCCATTTGCCGACCATGCCGGTGAAGTAGCCGTTTTTTTGCAATACTTTCGGCAGCGTATTTTCTGTCGATGGCAATGTGGCACTCCAGTCGACCGATGCCGGTTTTCCGGGTTTATACTTTCTCTGGAAGCCGGTGGACCGGCTGGCATAGCGTCCGGTCAGCATCGAGTAGCGGCTTGGCGTACAGACCGGAGAGGTGATGTAAAACCGGTCCAGCACCACGCCGTCCCGGGCCAGCTGTTCAAGATGGGGCATTAACATTTCGGGATTTTCAAAATAGTCGATTTGGGGCTGATCAAATTTCGGGAAATTATCTTCGTAAAACCCCTGCTGTTTCATGCCGGTATGGCTGGGAAAGAAATCCAGATCATAGAGGCTGCGCGGCACCTCATCGAAATCGAGATCATCGGTATAAAAAATAACAATATTCGGGCGGGCCTGTGCCAAAGCACCGGCTGCGATAAGCAGGGTAAAAAGAAATGAGGTTGATTTTTTCATGGTCCTATTATCAGAGAGCGGCCTTTCCGGTGCTATGAGTCAATCTGCTGTATTTGTGTACATTTACGCCACACGGCTATTCTTTAGTTTATTCGGTGAATTACAGGAATATAACGCTATGGGACGATGCAAACCGGACGATCACTTTATCCCCCTTTCGGTGGAGGATTATGAAACTGAAAACGGGGAAGATGAGGCTATAATCGTTGTTATTTTTGGGTGCATGCTCTAAGGGTCTTCTATTGTGAAAAAATACAACATGACAGTTTGGACGGTTCTGCTTCTGGCGGTACTGCAGGTTTTCGGAGGTCCTTTAACGCGTATTCCCGATATTCGGGCGCTTGCTCCGGAGGCGGCTGCAGAGGCGAAAGTTGTCGACGTGGAGGCTCAGGTGGTCTGGGTGGATCCGGTGCGCAGCAGTTTTTTTCTGAATGACGGAGAGCAGGGCATCTATGTTTGCCGCCGAGTGAGGCCCTCTGGAAAAACGAATTTGAAACCGGGCGATACGGTGCGGGTTCGAGGCGTTACCGGTGCAGGAGGGTTTGCCGCCGAAATCATTGCGGAAAGCGTTCAGTTTCTGGAGCACCGCCCGCTTTCGAAAGGGCGTGCGCTGTGGCCGACTCATCTTAATTCGCCTGAAGTGGATTGTGACTGGTTCAATATGGCCGGCCGGCTGGTTTCCTATGAGGTGATTGAAGAGTCGTTTGTGATTATGGCGGAAATGATCCGCGATGAGCAGACGATGTATTTGCAGATTCCTGATACGCCGGAAAATCGCAAGCGCATGGATGCACTGATGTTCCAATGGGTGGAATTCAATGCGGTTGCCGGAACGGTGAATAACAGCAACCGCCAGATTGTGGGGCGGATTTTCCATGTTTCGTCGGCGTCGGATTTCAAGGTGTCCGGGATTTCGCTGAAAGAGGCGCTGAGTGAAGTGAAAGAAGCGGTGCCGATTCATGAGCTGATGCGGCAGGGCATGAGACTCCACAGCATTGTGAAAACCTATGGAACGGTCACGCATGTTGGAAATCGTGAGCTTTTTCTGAGGGGAGAACGGGCGGCGCTGTATGTTCAGATTCAGGATCCGGGGGGCGTTGTGGTCGGAGACCGGGTTGAAGTGGTGGGCTTGGTCAGTCCGCATCCGGTATCGCCGGCCATGCGGGCCCATTCGGTACGCGTTATCGGTCATGACGATCTGCCTGAACCCATCCGATTGGATTCTCTGTCGAATGTTACGGACCGTTATAATTTTGATTTAGTTCAAATGGACGCGAAACTGGTTGAAAGCGGAAGTTCGTTTCAATTGAGCAACGGTCAGGGAAATCCGAAAAAGCTGATCAAACTGCTTTGTCGATCCGGAAACCGTTTTTTTGAAGCGGATCTGCAGACGGGTGAAGGGCTTCCGGAATCGATCAAGGCGGGGGCGGTTTTGCGTTTGAGCGGGTTGTGTCATGTGAACCGCGAAACGCGGCGGGCGTGGAATCTGGATATTCAGGGGATTCGGCTTGAACTGCGCAGTGCTGCGGATGTGCAGCTGCTCACTGCGGCACCGTGGTGGACCGTACAGCGGCTGCTGTGGGTGGCGGGAATTATTCTTCTGATTGCGCTGATTTTTCTGATCTGGGTATTGCTGCTGCGTAAAACGGTGGAGCGGCAGACCGGGATCATTGGAGAAAAAATGGAACAGGAAGCGGTGCTGAATGAACGCCAGCGCATTGCGCGGGAACTGCACGATAATTTGGAACAGGGTCTTTCCGGGGCCATTTTCCGGTTGGGCGGAATACGGTTTATGCTGCAAACGAATATGCAGGAAAATCAGAAACGATTCGAGCTGGTTGACGCGGAGAGGACTCCGTTTGAACCGCTTCATACCGCGTGGCGTGAAGGTGCGGAGAAAATTCATGAAGATCTGGAAGCGGTTGAGCATATGCTGAGTTACTGTTCTGCAGAATCGCGGACCTCCATCCTGGATTTGCGCGGGGGATTGTTGGAATCCATGGATTTGGTTGATGCGGCTGATGTGATGATTAAGAATTTGAATGAACAATGGAACGCCGCTGCTGAACTGCACGTTGCCGGAGAGCCGCGGCGTTTTTCCCGGGAGGCGGAGCGCAATGTTCTGCTGGTGATCAAGGAAGCGGTTTCCAATGCCATACGGCATGCGAATGCAGACGGTATTGAAGTGATGCTGGATTATTCTGATGGGCTTACGGTGGAAATTCACGACGACGGTTGCGGGTTTGAGGTGGAAACGGCGGAACAAAGCGGACGGTTCGGGCTCCGGGGGATGCGTGAGCGGATGAGGAATACGGGCGGTATACTGGTCGTACACAGTCATCCCGGCGAAGGAACAACTGTTTCGACAACGTTGGAGATGAACAAATGAGCAGAAAGATCCGGATATTGATTGTGGATGATAATCAGATGATGCGGTTCGGGTTGAGCGGCAGTCTGGCGGCCATGCCCGATGTGACGGTGGTGGGCGAAGCGGCCAATGGGGAAGAAGCGCTGGCACTGGTGGAAGAGCAGCGCCCGGACATCGTCACGATGGATTATAAAATGCCGGGGGATAACGGCCTGACGGTGACGGAAAAGATTTTGGCGCGCTATCCGGATACCCGGGTCATTCTGCTGTCGGCTTTTGATTCGGAAGAGGATATCTGGAATGCCGTCCAGGTGGGGGTGAAGGGCTATCTGACTAAAACCGCCGGCAATGTGAACGAGTTGCTGGCCGCTGTGAAAGCCGTTGCGGATGGCGAACGGTATTTCCCGGAGATCATCGCTAACCGTTTAAAGGAGCGGCAGAAAGTTTCCGGCCTGAGTGCCCGTGAGGTGGAGGTGCTCAAATTGCTGGCCGCGGGAAAATCAAATCAGGAAATCGCGGATACGCTCGGTATTGCTCTGGAAACGACCAAATCGCATCTGCTGAATCTGCGCTCCAAACTGGGGGCGGCGGATCGCACGCAGGCGGTAGTGTTGGCGTATGAAAAAGGAATACTGCATCTGAATGAATAGGGCTATCCCTCAAAAGGTGGATATCTTTATTCGGGGAAAAAATGCAAGCGTATCGTTATATGGTCAATCAGTATGTGGTTGGGCGGGGCATCGGGTCCTGTCAGGAGAAACAGTGGAGAGAGCGATGAAAAAAACAGTTTTAACCTTATGTGCTTCCTTGGGGTGGTCTGCAATGCTATCGGCCGCAGCGGAAAAACCGCTGGCCAATTGGAGGTTTGATGATGGGGTCGGCAATACGGTGGCCGATTCTTCGGGCCATGGAAATTCGGGAAAAATCGGTGAAATCAAATGGGTGATGGGGGCCGTGAATTCGGCCGGTCAGCTGGGCTATCAGGCGGGGGTGCAGATTGCCCACGATCCCAGTCTGCTTCCTGATAAGAGCTTTTCGGTACAGGCCTGGATTAAACCGTGGGCGCCGAAATATGATCAGCACCCGAATATTGTCCGCAAAAACGGGTCCTATGTGTTCAAGCTTGCGCCAAGCAAATCGCTCGCTTTGGTGCTTTGGCTGAACGGTGAAAAGAAAACCTTTGAATCGAAACATAAAGAATGGCCGAACGGAAAATGGCAGCATGTGGCCGCGACGTATGACGGGAAGAAGGTTTGTCTCTATGTAAACGGAGGCCTTGATTCCACGTTTCCAGCCTCTGGAATAATTTCGGGCAGTGCATCAGACTGTTTTATCGGCGCCCAGAATAAGCAGTTCTTTTTTAATGGGACGCTTGATGAAGTCCGGTTGGACGGGGTTGCGCTGAGTTCGCGTGATATTGCTGAGTCGAGCTATAAGGGACGGCTGGAAATGGCGCGTCGCGATAACCGGTTTACGGATTTTTATGAAAAAATTCAGAAGCGCAGCGGCGAAACGCAGGTGCCGGGGACGCTCTGGATTGATGCCGAGGATTTTTCGGATTACGGCGGCTGGTGGATGGATACCCAGTTTGTGCCGCAAATGGGATCGCCGTTTCTGATGGCGGCCGGCATTGGTACACCGGTTGAAAATGCAAAGACCACGATTAAGGTTCCGGAGTCTGGAACGTACCGGCTGTGGGTGCGAAATAAGAACTGGTATGGCAACCGCTATGCACCGGGTCAATTTGCGGTTTCCATTAACGGTAAAAAATCCGAAACCACCTTCGGTACCCGCGAACAGCGTGCATGGGTCTGGCAGGATGGCGGAACGTTTGAACTGAAAAAGGGTGAAACAGCCCTCGAGCTGGAGGACTTGACCGGCTGGTACGGCCGCTGCGATGCTCTGCTGCTGACGAAGGATCTGGAATTCTATCCGAAACAGGAGCAGAAGGACTATCTGCCCATGCGCGAAAAATTTGTCGGCACGATTCCGGTCAAAGACGCGGGACACTTTGATTTTATTGTCGTCGGCGGCGGTGTTGCCGGATGCAATGCGGCCATTGCGGCGGCGCGCGGCGGCGCAAAAGTGGCCCTGATTCAGGATCGTCCGATGGTGGGCGGAAACAACAGTGCGGAAATGGGCGTGCCGGTTTCCGGCGGTTCGAGTCTTGGAAAAGGGCGTGAAACCGGATTGAACGAAGAGATCGGCCGGATTCATTCCTACAATTTTCTGAGCAAGTGGGCCACCGGGGCTGAGCGGGTGATTGCTGATGAACCGAATATTACGCTGTTCCTCAATGAGCATGTTTTTGAAGCCGAAACGGACAAGGACAACCATATCAAGGCGGTGAAATCGTTTGATATGATCGACGGGCAGCATACCCGCTATACCGCCGATCTGTTTGCCGACTGCACGGGTGACGGCTGGCTGGGCTATTATGCCGGAGCGGACTGGATGCTCGGGCGTGAATCGAAAGAACAGTTCGGCGAAATGAATGCCAAGGATATTGCCGACAATGTCACCATGAGCGGATCACTGATGCAAAATTCGATTCTGGGTTATCAGGCCATTGATACCGGTAAACCATATACGTTTGAAGGGGAAGACTGGTTCTACGATCTTCGGATGAATGAAGAGGGTTATGTGAACCAGCGTCCGCGGTATGAAAGCGGAATCCGTGCCGGAAACTGGTGGACGGAAAATCATGGTCGCAACGATGATCTGTGGGATCCGGAATGGACGCGGGATGATCTGATTCTGGTCAGTCTCTCCTATTACCACTGGATCAAGAATTATTCGCCGCTGGCTGAAAAAGCGAAAAACTATCAGCTGCGGTATATTCCCGTCACCAACGCGAAGCGTGAAACGCGCCGTCTGGTGGGGGATGTGATTGTGACGGAACACGATATACTCAACCGTAAAGTGTTCCCGGACCGTGTGGGTTATTTTGTCTGGAAGCTGGATGTGCATCATCCGCTGGGCATCTTTTCGCCGGGCAGCCCGTATGACTATGAAAACAACATCTCTCCGGCAAGTATTCCGATGCGGATGCTCTATTCCAAAGATGTGCCGAATCTGTTTATGGCCGGGCGCCATGTTTCGGTCACACACGTTGCACTGGGTTCCGCACGGGTTCAGGGTACGACCGGTATGATGGGGCAGGCGGTCGGCGCGGCGGCGGCGATGTGTCTGAATTATGAGACCACCCCGCGGGGCATTGTGCAAAATCATATGTCGGAACTGCAGCAGCAATTGTTGAAGGATGATGTGACCATTCCGCATCTGCGCAATGAAGATCCGGATGACCTGGCGCTGATGGCCAATGTGAAGGCGTCCAGTCATAAGTCATTGGAAGACGGCGTGCAGAATGTGATCAACGGCCTGACCCGTCCGATGGATGAGAATATGGAAATGTGGATCGGAAAAGTGCCGAACAATATGTGGATTTCCGATCCGAAACAGGCTATGCCGCAGTGGGTGGAACTTGATTTCGGGGGAAAAAAGAAGGTGAACTCGGTTTATCTTACGTTTGATACCAACCTGAAGGTTAAACGGTACACCAGCTGGGAGCAGAAACCGGAAGAACGCATGCCGCCGGAATGTGTACGTGATTACCAGGTGCAGGTGCAGAAAAACGGAAAATGGGAAACGGTGGCGGATGTGACGAACAATTATCAGCGCCGGCGAGTGCATCATTTCCAAACATTGGAAACGTCCAAAGTACGGATTCTGATCACGGCAACCAACGGCGATCATTCAGCACGTATTTATGAAATCCGTGCGTATAACGAATAGTTCTGTTTTCGTATAAGTCGGATAGAACCGATGCCCCTCGCTGTTTCCATGCAAGCGCGGGGCTTTTTTATTTCCTGATTTTTTCTACCTAATCTCGAACCCGGCCTGAAATGAATGAAAGTGAATGCCGCAAAAGCGAAGCGAATGATGACTGAACAAGAAAAGATTGAATATCTGCTGAAAGCGGTCGGTTACGGTTATGCGCGGGCAGTGCGCTGTGGCTATGGACAATGGCGGATATTGAAATGCTGACCAAAGACCATGCCGGTTTTTATGAATATAGAATGGTTATCTTGACAGGTGTTGATAAAGCGATTAACTCTTCTGTAGAGGGGTTTCGATGAAAAGAAATGTTATGATGAACCGCGGTGTGGCTAAAGGGGCTCCGAGTGGATTGCTAATCAGCGTGCTGGTCCATGCCGCCGCCTTTCTGCTGGCTGGAATGTTCGTTGTGTTTACCGTGGTCAACAAATCGGAAAAAAAGTTTGTTCCTCCGAAGCCGATCGATCGCCCTAAAATGAAGCTCAGGAAGCCGAAGGTGAAGATTAAGAAGAGCGCTATGCCGAAGTCGACGACCCGCATCGTCACTAAGGTCAAACGTGCGAGTATGCCTGATATCCAGTTGCCGGAGATGAGCGGAACCATGGGGAATATCGACGGTAGTATCGGCGGATTTGAAATTATGCCTGATCTCGCCGAAATCTCAACATTTGGCAGCAGTCAAACGATCGGAAATGATTTCGTCGGGACGTTCTATGATACCAAACGTGATCGCCGCGGAAAGGATTTGCCGGAGAAAAGCCGTGAAGCGTTTATCGGCATTCTGGAGCAGTTCCTTAAGAAGGGGTTCAGAAAGTCTCTTTTAAGTCCATATTACAAATCCCCTAAGAAGCTCTATACAACTACATTTGCGATGCCGCCTGATTTGTCGCTCATGGCGCCTCAGGCCTTTGGTGAAGATGATACGGTCGGATATTTCTGGCTTGCGCATTACGAAGGAAAACTTGTTTATCCGGAGGATATCACCTTTCGTTTCTGGGGGGCCGGGGATGATGTTCTTGCGGTCAGGGTGGATGGTGAATATGTCCTGCTCTCTGTGGCCTGGTCGAATAACGGTGCAGATGCATTGAAGAATATCTGGCGATCCAGATCGGCGGATTCCGGCAAGTATCCTTTGGGGAATAAAGGAGCTGTTGTGGGAGACTGGATCACCTTGAAAGCTGGTGAGCCATTGGACATGGAGGTTGTTATTGCTGAAATTCCTGGCGGTAATTTTCAGGCGTTACTCTGTGTCGAGGTGCAGGGGGTGGACTATCCGCGTAATCCTTTCAGAAATGGTCCAACGCTGCCCATTTTCAAAACGGAAGAACCAACACTGGATTTGATGGAGGCTATTCATGCCTCCACTCATGAAGGAGATCTAAGCGTTACGAACGGGCCGATATTCCGCGATTATATATCCGCGCCGAGAAAAATAACCATCCCCGAGATTGTATCAGGTTCCGTTGAGCCGGAGGAACCGCCGAAACAAGATCAGTTACGCACTTGGACCGTTGATGGAGGAGCGCCGATTGAGGCTGAACTGGTTATGGGCATAGGCGATCTGGTCGTGTTAAAGACCCGGAAGGGCAAGCAGGTTAAAGTTGAAAAAGAAAAGTTTAGCGGGGAAGATCTGCACTATATCTCCTTAGCCTCGCTCCCCGAATTTACAATAGATTTTAAAACAAACCGCCGGCAGGTCCCATCACCGGAACAGCCGCCCAATACCTGGGTACGGCCTATCACCATTTTTGAATATGAGTTTGGTGCAAAGATCAGCCAAAGGAGTTCCCGAGACTATCCGTATGAACTTACCGTCGAATTATTTGCGATTGGTGATGAGGTGGATGGGGATAACTATGTGCTGTTGGATCGTCAGGAACAGACCTTCAGGCTTGCAGCGGAAAATAAAAAAAACTTTTTGTTCAAAGGAGATAAAGTCCGAACGATAAAGAAAGCCATTCTTCCGGACACGCCCCTGCATGGGGTTAACTACAGCGGGTATCTCGTCACGATTACTGATGAACTAGGACGCATCATTCAGTATACAGCGACACGTGAGTTTCTGTTTGAAAACCTTGATGCCCTGAAACAGATTCCCATCGGAAAGCACTTTGACAAAAACTGCAACTATGCCAGCCCGCCACGTTTCACGTTCCGAGATCGGGAAAGTAGTTGGTAGACGCATAGTCATTTCCTGATTGAGAGACCTGTTGATCAGAATACGCATTTTTGGCGTTGCCTTACCGAAGGTATTCCGGCGTAAAAAACGGAGTTTTCAGGATGCTGTTATTCTCTGTTGCTGCGTTGGTCTCTTTCCGGAACGGTTTTGATGGATGGCGCAAATATGAATATTGTTTGCGTAAAACGCTGTATATATTCAGGAAGCAACCCATTCTACTCATTCTGTGAAAAAGTGCAGAATTTATAAAGCAAGAGTGGGTATCGTTCTGCTCTGGAGCTTCCTGCTGTTGTTGGGTGCAACGGTATTCGGACAGGTACCCATTACTTCGATTCAGCAGATTCGCCGCCTATCTGCAAAACAGGCTGGACAGGGCTACCCGGTTCAGATCGAAGCACAGGTGCTGCGGGTAAATCCTTATAAAAACCATTTTTTTATGCATGACGGAGAAGTCGGTATTTTTGTCCGTGGAATAACGAATGACTCCTCTGTTGTAAAATCTTTGAAAGCGGGCGATGAGGTGCTTGTCGGAGGCAAAACTACGGCGGGCACGTTTGTGCCGGATATTCAAGCTGCGTTTATACGGGTGCAGGGCAACCGGCCGCGGCCGGAGCCGATGCAGATTTATAATACTGATTTTGTGAGTCCGGCCAGCGACTGCAAGTGGGGCTGGATTCGGGGACGCCTGCTTTCCATGAAGGTTTCAGCAGATCAAACGGGTATTTTACTCGAATTGATTGATGTCGACAGCGAAGAGTATGTGGTGCATCTGCCGTATTCTGAATCCAATGAGCAGCGGATCCGGGAGCTGATGTTCAGCTTTGTGAAGTTAAGTGCGGTCTGTGGAACCGTGGCCAATGAAAACCGGCAGATGATCGGTCGTATTTTTTATGCCCATTCCGCGGATGATTTTCTGCTGTCCGGAGAAGAGTGGTTGCTGAATACGGTTGATACGGGTGATATTCATGAACTGATGAGGCATAATGTTTCGTTCAACCGTCCTTTCCGAACACACGGTATTGTACTGTATTCCCGCGGAAAAGAGATGGTTCTTCGAGGAGAACGGGCTTGTCTGAAAGTGGCGCTGAATGATCCGGTTGACGTCCAGCCCGGCGCTGAAGTTTCATTAACCGGGTTCATTTGGTTGCAACCGGTCGGCCCCGCTTTCCGGGCCGGTGAGATTGAAATGATCGGCAAAGCAGAGCGTCCGGTTCCTGTGGTGCTCGATCTGCTGAACCCGCTTGACCCGCTGATGAATTATAATCTGATTCAGGTGGATGCTGAACTGGTTGAAATCAAGAAAGATTATGCCGATGGCGGCTCTGTTCCGCAGTATACCATGCGCTGCCGCTCGGCCGGTGAATTTTTTGAAGCGCGCCTGCCGGCGGGGATACAGCCGGAAGGCCGGGTTGAGCCGGGAGCCATGCTACGTCTTTCCGGTATATGTACTATGCAGCGGGATGATACGGAATTCCAGAATCTGGTGATCTCCGGCTTTTGGCTTCAGCTGCGCGGAACAGAGGATATTGAAGTGCTGAGTCCGCCACCCTGGTGGACAAAAGCCCGCCTGCTTATGCTGCTCGGCGTTGTGATGATTGTGACCATGATCTCCATGGTCTGGATTGTGATCCTGCGGAAAACCGTGGAACGTCAGACTCGTATTATCGCCGAAAAAGTGGAACGCGAATCGATCCATGAAGAGCGCCAGCGGATTGCCCGGGAACTGCACGATAATCTGGAACAGGGCCTGGCCGGGGCGATTTTTCATCTGGGAGGGGTTCGGCGTATTTTCCGGAAGAGTGCTGAAAGGAATTTCCGGCATCTGGACGATCTGATCACGGCAGGAAATATTGAGGGGGTCGGTACTTTTTCCAGAGAGTGGAAAACGGAAACGGATCAGAACGCGGAGGCTCTTGAGGCCGTCGAGCATATGCTCTCGCACTGTTCGGAGGAATCGAGAACGTCGATTCTCGATCTGCGCGGTGGTCTGCTTGAAAAAATGGATCTGGCTGAAGCGGTCCGGGTCAGTTTACAGACTCTGGAAAAAGAGCGGGGGGTAAACGTGGACATCAGGATTGATGGAAAGCCCCGCCGGTTTGCGCCGGCGGTGGAGCGGAATGTTCTGCTGGTCATCAAAGAGGCGGTATCCAATGCGGTACGCCATGCATCGGCAGAGCGGATTGGCGTAAAACTTGATTTTTCGGCGGGCCTGAAGGCGGTGGTTATCGATGACGGATGCGGGTTTGATTTAAAAGAGCGGGCACAAGCCGGGCGTTTTGGACTGCAGGGTATGCAGGAGCGGATGCAGAACATAAAAGGTTCGTTAGATATTGAAAGTGAAAAAGACGAAGGCACCGTGGTGACTGCGGAAGTGGCGGCGGTTTGATGAGGGCGGATGATATGGATCAAAGTATTCGAATTCTGATTGTTGATGATAATCCCATGATGCGTTTCGGGCTACGGGGCAGTCTCAGTTCCGAGGAGGAATTCAAAGTGATCGGCGAGGCGGCAAGCGGGGAAGAGGCTTTGGCCTTTGTCCGGGAACATCGGCCGGATGTGGTTACGATGGATTATAAAATGCCCGGAGGAAATGGGATCAAGGCCACGACAGCAATTTTAAAGGATGTTCCGGAAACAAAAATCATTCTTCTTTCAGTTTTTGATTCAGAGGAGGATATCTGGAAAGCGGTTCGGGCCGGGGTTCGCGGATATCTGACAAAAACCGCCGGTGATGTGGATGAGCTGATTGATGCGGTTAAAACGGTGGCATCCGGCAGGGAATTCTATCCGGAAATCATAGCGAAGAAGCTGAGAGAGCGGCGCAAAATGTCGGATCTCAGTCCGCGTGAGATAGAAGTGCTTAAGCTGCTGGCAGAGGGGCATTCCAATAAGGAAATGGCCGTTATGCTGGGGATTGCCGATGAAACGGTAAAAGCTCACCTTGTAAATCTGCGCTCCAAGCTTGGGGCTGCTGACCGAACTCAGGCCGTCGTAATCGCTTACGAAAAAGGAATTCTTCATTTAAACGAATAATTCAGACGCTCCATCCCCCAAATAGGGAATGTTTTTTGAGCCCTTGCGTTTCCATTGTGAATGATACAAATGGCGTATCGAATGGGAACATTAACAGCAAAGGGAGAATCAGAATGAGCGGGAGGATGTATTTCACATGCGGTGCGGTTGCACTGACTCTGTGCGTTTGTGCGGATGTTTCAGTCATTACCGCGGTCGGGCCGGTGGAAGGGTGGTGGGCCGGCGGATCAAACAGCAGTAATAAAACGATGAATGTTTTATCCACTCTTACGGATCAATCAGGGTCATATTCCGGGTTTACCGGCATTGATCATGTTGTGTCAGCGAATGACAGTGTTGTTTACGGAAGTATCGCCACAGAGAATCCGGTGACGGGTGTGGAGGCCTTAACCGATAACCGGCTGGATACCGGAATTATGGGCGCTGCAGCCAATGTGGAATACGGGCTGGGAGAGTCCGTTTCTTCAAACCATGTACTTGCACTGATCTGGAATGCAACCTCTACAACAGACGGAACGACCAGCAGGTGGTATGACCAGCCCGGTTCCATTGAGGCATTCAGCAACACCGGAATACAGGTGGGCGGTCCGGTTAATCTTACAGACGTGGGAGGCAGTCATTTTGGTACTGCTAACCTGACCGGGGCATCTGAACTCAACAAAAGAGGCCTTTTCGGTGTGACGGTTGATATGGCTGATTTTGGCGGTACGACAGCTGATATTGCTTATGTGCGCATGACCGGAACACCCGATATGGATGATGTTGATATGATGTATGTGGGAACTGCAGCTGTGCCGGAACCGGCAACTCTGGGGCTGGTGGCCCTGTTCGGCGGAGCGGTACTTTGCATACGCCGCATATTCATGGTCTGAACAGAAAATTACAGGAGGAAGAGAGATGAAGAAAATCATATTTGTTATGGCGGCAGGTTTGGCTGCCGTATCTGCGCAGGCCGGCGACCTGCTGGATTATCTGGATAAAGTAGGCACTCCGTCGGATGGCGGGAGCGGCCCGGCTATCTGGTATAAAACGGCCCGCACACCGAATGACGGCTCTGCAGGAGCGCAGTATACGCTCACCTGGGGGCAGCCGATGACCCGGCTTTCAACCGATTTCTGGGGGAATGCCGATTCGGCCTTCGGGCTTGAAGCCGGTGCTTCCGGCGGAGCTAATATTGCGGATGCATCGGGCCTTTTTGCTTCGGGCGATACCGGAACGGTGTGTCTGCTTTTCCGTACACCAACAGCAATTGAACCAACAACGACGTACAGTGTGTTTAATCAGGGAGTGTGGGGCGACGGCGAGCCGTTTGAAATACGTATTCATAACAGCAACCTGCAGGGCAGCACGACGGAAACCGACGGTGCCCGGCCGACCTGGGATATGATCAGCGGTCTGAAAGGCGGAACCTGGTATTATGTGGCGTATGCCTGGGATCTGACGCTGGGAAATGAATCTCTGACCTGGTACGCCGGCGAACTGGGGGTCAGTCTGAATCAGGGAACACGGACCATTATTTCGGCCGGCATGAATACCAAGGCGGTATTCGTGGCGGGCCGTTCGTCAGGAAGTTCTTTGGATGACGGGGCTGTACAGAGTTTTGCTGTTTATGAACGTATGTTGTCGGAGCAGGCGATTCAGGATCAGTTCGCGGCAACCCTTTCCGATTCCGCGCAACGCCTGACGGATTATTCTGAAGTGATTGCCACCCCGGCAGATGGAGGTACCGGACCGGAGCTTTGGTATAAAACCGCCAATCAGCCCAATCTGGGGTCGGCAGACAGTTCCTATGTCCTGACCTGGGGCGGAAAAATGACGAATACGACGGCGGATGTATGGGGCAATGCAGATGCCGCTTTCGGTCTTGATTATACGGTTGCAACCAATGAAGGGAAACACTATGCCAGTGTGGCTTCCTCATCGGGATTGTTTTGTACCGGCGATACTGGAACGGTGACGTTTATGTTTAAGACCGGGGCAACGAATGATCTGAGCGGATTTGGTTCTTTATTTAATCAGGGGGTCTGGGCTGACGGACAGCACCTTGAGGTTGGTATTGAAGAAGGGGAGCTTCGTATCACTCATTTTGACAGTGCATGGACCAATGATGCCGGACGCCGCAAGACCTATTGCGGTGATATGCTGGAAGAGAACACCTGGTACTATTTCGGTATGACCTGGGATCTTGGGCAAAGTACCAATCAACTGCATTGGTTCAAAGGGAAAGCCGGTGAATTTGAGCTCGAAACGGGGCAGTCGGTCATGACCGCAGCGGGAAATCCGAATAAATCCATCCTGTTTGCCGGCCGAAATAATAACCGTGCGTTCCGGAACGGATTCTATCAGAACATTGCGATTAATGAGCGGGCTCTTTCGGAAGCTTCCATGCAGGCGATGTTTGATGCAATTCCCGAACCAGCTCCGCCGGGATACGATGGATTTAAGGAATTCTTCGGGATGCTGGGTGAACCGAATTCAGGACCGAATGACGACTATGATTCCGATGGACTGAACAATCTTTATGAGTTTGCTCTGGGCGGTCATCCCGCCAATGGAACAATAGATCCGGCTATGCTGCCGACGATGACGTTAGCGGGAGATTCCGTTGCCTATACCAACATGATGCTGACTGCCGGGGATGCGGGAATCAGCTATTGGGTTGAGCAGTGTGATGATCTGATTACCGGAACCTGGACCAATGCGGGCTGGAGTTCGGTTTCCACCAATCTGACGGCTGATCCTGATTTCAATGCTATGATGCATGAAGTGGACGGAAGCGAAAAAGAGCGGGTTTTCATTCGTCTGAGAATTACACAGCCATAAAGTTTCATCTCAGGTTCTCTGGTTGGAGAACGGGGTGCCCTGGTAACAGGGTGCCCTTTTTGTAAATAAAGAAAAACGTAAGCATATGCGAAGTTTCCAGATAGTTTTCTTATTAATAACCGTGCTTCAGGGGGGGCTGCCTTTTACATCAGGTGCTGTGGATATCGATCCCGCCAGCGATCCGGATATTCAGCCGGGGTCCGCAACATCGTTAAACGGTTACCGGTTGGCCTGGTCGGATGAGTTTAACGGAACGGCTGTGGATGAAACCAAATGGAAATACCGGGAAGGGGATGACAGCCGAAGCTTTGTCAAAAGTTTCCAGACGGCGGCGAACAACAGTGTTTCCGGCGGCGTATATCGCTGCATTCTGAAAAAGGAAACCAAGGGGACCAAGGAGTTTACGGCGGGGGGACTGATCAGCGCCCGCAGAATGCGCTACGGCTATTATGAATCCCGTTTCAGATGTCCGCCGACCGGGGGATGGCACACCTCGTTCTGGATGATGCCGTATAAGGCAAGTGAATCGCCGGTGATTGAACTGGATGTGTTTGAAAATGATTCGATCGACCTGTTTGACTATTCTGTGAATGTGCACCGCTGGAAACCGGAACCGCATGTGATGTTTGGAACCAGGAAAATCGAGACTCCGAATTTGAGTGCCTCATTTCATATTCTGGGCTGTGAATATACACCGGATGAGGTCCGCTATTATTTTGATGGAACTGTGGTGCAGACAGTGGATGCCACACAGTTTGAACAGGGCGATATGAACATATGGCTTACTTCGCTGGGGCTGGTCTATGACGGGCAGCCGGCCATTGATGAGTCGCAGCTTCCGGTTGAAGCGCAATACGATTATGTCCGCTATTTTGAACTCGGACCGCACGCCACCGTTGAGATTGTTTCTCCCGGTTCCGGCGGTGCAACTCTGACGGACACAAATACGGCCGTCGTGCTTCAGGCGGCAGTGACGGCGGTCAATACGGGAGCGGTGCCGACGGTTATCTGGTCAAAACAGTCCGGGCCGGGCTCGGTTATTTTTGATGACATCTCCTCCACCAATACGGGAGTGCGATTTTCGGCAGACGGCTACTATGAAATCATGTGCTCTGCAATCATCGGGAATGTTACTAATTCAGACTCTGTTGCCATTGCTGTGAATGCGCCTTTAAGCGTGACGTTACGAAATGGTACTGACGGATATGAGCATGACGCAACGTTCATTCGTGAGGATTATCCGGATGTGAATTCCGGGGCGGATAATGAGCTGATTGTCGGTCGCTGGGGAGGCGGGGCTTTACGCAGTCTGCTGGAGTTTGATCTGAGTGGGCTGGATCCGGAAGCGGTAATTCAGTCCGCGGAACTGACTCTGTATAATTATGGCGGTGTTGGAGCGGTGGGTGATATGGAACTTCGTGAACTGAGTACGTCTTTCATTGAAGGAACCGGAGATGGAGGAGGATGGAGTGATGGAAACGGGGACGGTTCAGGGGCTACCTGGTTTTCGCGTACCGGTTCTCAGAACTGGATCACGGCCGGCGGGGATTTTTATCCCACGCTTCTGTCATCGCATCCGGGGTACGATGCCTCGGAAGCCGGTTATAAAACATTTCCCTCTTCATCATTTTTCGTTGATTCAGCTCAGGCTGCTCTGGATTCTGTTTCTCCGCTGAAACTTATCATTTCATCTCCGGAAACGGAGAGCAGTCCGGACGGTAAAATGAGTCGGTTTCGTTCCGACGATGCCTCATCGGCAGATGAACGTCCGGCGCTTACCGTCAGTTATCTGGGCCGTTTTCTTCCTGAGGTATATGCGGGACCTGATCTGACGGGCATCATCAACCGGCCGGTTGTTCTGCAGGGCAGGGCCGATCATGTAGATGAAGTGGAATGGCGGATGGTCAGCGGACCCGCTTCGGTGAATTTTACGGATATCCATGCGCTCACCAATACGGCACTTTTTGGGACTCCCGGGCGTTATCGGCTGCGCCTTGCGGGAATCGGTACACGGGGAAGCGGGTATCAGGATATTTCTGTTTCCATTGTGGATGAACCGCCGGTATTCCATGAAGCGGAACGGGTGGGCGATGCTTATGTATTTGAAGTGGGTACGATCACCGGTCTGACCTATACGCTGCAGCATTCAGATAACCTGATGGCTGACCGCTGGACGGATCTCTGCACGACCAATGCCGAAACGGATCCCATCTTTTTTGAACCGCCGGTTTCAACCAATCGAACCGGATTTTACCGCGTGATTCTTGAGCCGTGATGATGCGCCCGAAAGCATCTCCTGCGGTCCTTCCGGACACTGACTGAATGTACAGTATCCAGCTTGTGAAGAGTCGTGCATTCTATTTGGCGCAAAAGTAATCATACCATGCGGGGCAAGGTATATTGTCCTCAATACCGAGAGTGTATACATCGTTGATTGAATAAAACAGGAACATTGGAGAGATGATGAAAAAGTTATTTTATGCATTGGTCGCCGGTATTGCTCTGGTTTCCGCCGGTCCGGCTCAGGCGGATCCTGATATTCGGACATACTGGAAAATGGATGAAGGAACAGGCCAAACCGTTAAGGATTCTTCGGGGAGTGGAAACACGCTTCATTTAACCAATTTTGCCTGGGCGGCCGGGGTGAACAGCCCGGCGGTCACGATGAAAACTGACGGCCTGATTGCTGCCGAAAACAGTAAGTCGCTGAATCCGGCCCGCGCAATCTCCGTCGAAGGGTGGGTGGCTCCATGGCAGCCGAACTATAACGATTCTCCGACCTGGATCCATAAAGAGGGTGCGTACAGTCTGGGATTTATTCCCGGCGGAAAAATCGGGGCGACCATCTGGATTGATGGGAAAGCGCATACCGTGAAATCGAAAAAATCCAATTTCCCGAAAGCGGTATGGATTTATGCGGCGGCCACCTACAATGGAAAAAAACTTACCTTGTATATCGATGGGGAAAAAGACGCGGAACTTCCTGTGTCTGGAAAAATAGATGCATCGAAAGAGCCGGTATTTGTGGGATCACGTAACGGAAAACATGTGCTCTGGAATTCGATTGATGAAGTCCGGATTTCCGGAAAAGCACTGAATCCGGAATTTATTGCGGAAACGCATCTGGCCGGTCGTTTTGAAGTGGAGCGGGCCGATGCACGCTTTCAGGCCTTTTTCCACAAGGGCGAAAAACGGAAAGCCAAAGAAGTGGTTCCGGGCTATATCTGGATTGATGCCGAAGATTTTGATGAATACGGCGGTTGGTGGCTGGAAACCCAGTTTGTTCCGCAGGTGGGATCGCCCTACATGCTCGCGGCCGGAACCGGTGAGCCGGTCGAAGATGCCGTTACAAAAATCAATATCGAAAAAGCAGGAACCTATAAACTTTGGGTCCGCAGCCGCAACTGGATTAAAGAGCACAATCCCGGAACGTTCAATGTATTGGTAAACGGCCAAAAGTCCGAAACGGTATTCGGCACAGAACCTATTCAGGAATGGGTCTGGGAGGACGGAGGAACGTTTGAGCTCGGTGTTGGCGAAGTTGAATTGCGGCTTCATGATCTGACCGGTTGGTACGGCCGGTGTGATGCGATTATTCTGACGCGTGATATGGTTTATGTTCCTCCGTTTGTATTCGATGGCTATAAAGGGGAACAGCGTCGCTTGACCGGTCGCGGAGCAGACGAAGTAACCGTGGGTGATTATGATGTGATTGTTGTGGGTGCCGGCGCTGCCGGTATTAATGCCGCTATTGCCTCGGCTCGTACAGGAGCCAAAACCGCGCTGATTCAGAACCGTCCGATGATCGGTGGAAACAACAGCACGGAGATGGGGGTTCCGATTCTCGGCCCTGCCGATTTCGGTAAGAAAAATGCGCGTGAAGGTGGGCTTAATGAAGAAATCGGCCGGTTGCGTTCCTACAACTTTATGAAGAAGTGGAGTAACGGGGCCGAGGTCGTGGCTGCGCAGGAGGAAAATCTGACTGTTTTCCTTAATACCCATGTCTACGATGTGGAACGTACCGATGGCAACCGGATTACGGCGGTCCGGGCCTTTGATATGATTGACGGGCACCTGACACGCTACACCGGAAAACAGTTTATTGACTGCACGGGCGATGGATGGATCGGTTACTACGCCGGTGCTGAATTGTTACGTGGTCGTGAGCCCAGCTGGATGTTTAACGAAAGCAATGCGCCGGAAGATGGCGATATTTTCACGATGAGCGGTGCGTTGTTCCATTCTTCGAAACTGGCTTACGGTAGTGTGGACATGGGTAAGCCGGCTCCGTTTAAAACGCCGGACTGGGTGTGGGACCTGTCCGATAACACGGAAGCGCTGGAAGCGCGTAACGGAGTGGAATCCAGTTGGAAAAGCGGAACCTGGTGGCATGAAAACCGTAACGAAGTGGACGACCTCTGGGATCCGGAAGCAGCGCGTGACGGACTGATTAATGTCAGTATCAGTTATTGGAACTGGATTAAAAACGTATCGAAATTTAAAGAAAAAGCGGCCAATCGGAAACTGACACAGCTTCCGCTCACCAACGCTAAACGTGAAACACAGCGTCTGGTCGGGGATCATATTCTGACGCAGGACGATGTGCTGGAGGCTCGCCATTTCGATGATGCCATCGGTAACGGCGGCTGGGGACTGGACATTCATCATCCGGAAGGCATCTTCTCGAAAGATGGACCGTTTGATTTCAACACGCATACACCGCTGTATAATATTCCGTTCCGGATTCTGTATTCCAGAAACGTGCCGAATCTGTTTATGGCGGGCCGGAACGTTTCCTGTTCGCATGTGGCACTGGGAACGCTGCGCGTGCAGGCCACTACAGGCGTGATGGGACAGGCGGCCGGTACTGCGGCTGCGATGTGTGTGCAGAAAGAAACGGATCCGCGCGGAATTTATGAGCACCACATCCCGGAACTGCAACAGCAGTTATTGAAAGATGACATGTATATCATCGGCCTTCGAAATGAAGATCCAAACGATCTCGCGCTGATGGCTTCCGTTTCGGCTTCGAGCGAAAAATCGGCGCTGTTCAGCGCGCAGAATGTCATCAACGGCGTAACCCGTATTGTGGATGATGAAATGAATATGTGGGCGTCTGATCCGGATGAGGAACTGCCGCAGTGGATCGAGCTGGATTTTAGCGGAAAGAAAAAGCTGAATGCGGTTTATCTGACCTTTGATACCGATGTGAATGAAGCCAAACGTGCGACCTGGGAGTGGAAAAAAGAGCATCGTATGCCGCCGGAAGCAGCTCGCGATTATCAGGTTCAGATTAAAACCGGTAATCGGTGGAAAACGGTTGCTGATGTGAAGAACAATTATCAGCGCCGGCGCATTCACCGTTTCAAAACCATAGACACAGATATGATCCGTGTAGTGATCACCGCCACCAACGGCGATCCTTCGGCGCGCATTTATGAAGTCCGGGCGTATAACGAATAGTTAACGAACCAGCTCAACGCGAAGCGTTGCCAGCGACGCCTTCCATTTCTTCGGGGATTTCAGAATGAAATGGAAGGTGTTTTCTTTTTCAAGAATACCGTCGGGCAGCTCGAAATGAAGCGGGATAAAAAGATCTTTTGTGCCGGCGGTAAAATCGAGTTCAACCGACTGTGAAAATCCGTTGATTTTGAGGGTCAGTGTTGACCCCGGAGTAAATCCGTTCGGGCAGGACAGGGTGGGTACGGCTGTTGCCCGGCCAACGACAGGATGGGGGAGCTCGATCGTCACACGGGCTTTACCGGATTGGAGACTTTTAAGGGTGTCGCGCGAATAAAACCGCTCGATGGTCTGCCGTGCTGATTTTCCGGAATCCGGAAGATCCATATAAACGATCATGGTTTCTTCGGGTTGAAGGATCAGGCGGGAAGCATCCACTTTTTCCAACGGTTGGAGATCAATCCGCCAGCGGTTGTTTTGCCAGCGCATACGTGCCGCTCTTGCCGATTTCGTACCGCCGGTTTCGAGGTGAATCTGTTTTTCAGCATCAAATGCATTGTGCAGAAGAATCATCAGCCGGTTTGCGTGCCGCATCGGCAGGGCGGTCAGACCGAGCTGTTCTTCAGGCGAGGTTTCCAGCCATTGGAATTTTACGCGCTCACCTTCCAGAGATTGGAAAAAACGGTAGAAATCAAAAAGCGGAGTTTTGACCGGATTGCCGTTTTCATTGCGGGTATACATGGCCTGTCCGCGTCGCGGGGCGTAGCCCGGATCGCTGATCGGAAGGATGAAGGGAACGGTTAACTGCACTTCCGGACGCTGCATGAGCTGCATCCAGATCCGGGTGACGGTTGTGCCGAACAGATAGTAGTTGATGTCGTTTTCCCAGGGGCCTTTTTGCGGAAAAATATTCTGCCGGCCGAATTCGGTGATAATCACCGGAAGCGACGGTTCATTCCAGAAAGCCTGATGGTGGGCATAAACCAGATCGAGAAACGCATCCGCTTTACCGAAGTCCCAGACGAAAAAGTTGCCGTTAGTGTAGGAATTATAAAAATTCGGGGAGTCGTTGAGTGGATTTTCCAGAGCCCATTGTTCCGCGGAATAGAGATGAAAATCATACGCGGCTGCCACATCGCCACAGGTTTCGATAAACTGTTTTTCCCATCCGGAATCAGTCCAACGCCGAAAATCACCGCGCGGGTGCGGCCAGGCGGTGCACGGACCGGAAATTCCTGTTTCCGGGAAACGATCTTTCAGCTGAAGCGCCAGCAGGCGGGAAAAATCGGCCTGATCCTGTGATGGGTTGGGAGAATTTCTCCAGTTTCCGTCCGGTTCGTTGAGTGGAGAAAACCAGCGGGGCGGGGTCACCTTGGCTGTTTGGAGGGTTTCCAGCCATTGCACAACAAGGTCGGCGCATTCTTCAAAATCTTCCGGAGGAATGCCCTTGCGGTGTTTATCGACCATCGATTCATCGGTGTCGTACAGTTTGCGGTTTTCGGTCTTTGTGAATTCCGGATAGTTTCCACCGCCAAGGGCGTGAGGAGCTCCGGGATACCGTTTATCCGCATTCCGGTAAAATTCCGCATAGTTCCGGAGTTGTCGGGGCAGGTCGGGATCCCAGCCGGCACGTTGGCGGTCTCCGCCGTTATGTCCGAAATAGGGACCGGTTCCGCGTCCCGGTGAAATCCGCAGTTCCGCCAGTTCTTCGGCAAGTGCTTCATTGAACATGCCGGGAATATGATAGGTGCGGAAATAGATGTTCCGGTCAATGGATGCCGATTTGTGCGGGCCGGTTTTCAGCGTGATGCGCGTGTCGGGGTCCACACACAGCGTCGCAGCCTGGCAACTCCAGGCCGCGCATGCAACAAAGCAGAAACGGCGGATCATGATTAATGTTTTTTTGCGTATTTTCCGGAGTCCTGGGAAAGCGGTTGTGGCGGAACACGGCCGTAATCGGGGTCAAATTTCGGAATCCCCATGCCCTGCGGGGTCTGCCAGCCTTTGAAGGGTTTATGCGTTACATAGACATAGTAAGGGGTCGATTCTTCTCCGCCTCCGGAAAAGAAGGGAGCAAGCGTCGTCAGGCCTTTTTTCAGTTTGACGCTGAAGGTGATTTCTTTTGCTCCGGCCGGGATCGGTTTACTCTGTTTGAAGTCCCCGATCTGCATCGTTGCGGTATCAAAATTGAACCCTTTGTATCCATTGGCGTCGTTGATCGGCAGATCGGCTTCAACCGGCCAGCGGCGCAGGGAGAATTCATAGATGCCGTCGTGTTCCACTTCCACTGCCCAGTGTGCTTTTTTGGCAAACATGCCGTGCATGACCTGCGCCTGGTTCCAGGGAATCTGTTCGACCAGCCAGTCGTGGGAACAGAGTTTAACAATGGGCGATTCTTCGGATCCGATAATCATATAACTGGTCAGGTTATGTTCCCGGGAAACGTCGGCCCACCAGGTTTCATAGTTTCCGCGCAATCGTTCAACGACTTCGGGGTACTGGCCGGCAATATCGGTTTTCTGTCCGGGATCGTTCAGGATGTCATAAAGTTCTTTGCCGTCGACGAGTCGCCAACGTTCGGTCATAACGGAGCATTTACGCCATTTAACCGGATCGACTACGCGTTGTGTTTCAACCATGAGGGTTCGTTCCGGCCATTCAGAGCCATCCGTGTAGAGCAGATTCCGAATGCTTTTTCCATCGAAATCAATGTCCGGAGCATTCAGTCCGCAGAGATCGATAAGAGTCGGAAGAATGTCGAGGTGAGCGGTCAACTGCTTCACGCTTTTACCTTTGTTCAGTCCGCCGCCGGGCCAGCGCAGGAAGAAAGGAACGCGGTGGCCACCTTCATACTGCGAACCTTTGGTGCCGCGCATACCGGCATCGAATCCTTTGCCATCCCAGGTTCCCCCGGACGTGCCGTTATCGGTGGTGAAGATGAGAATGGTGTCGTCGGCAATTCCGCATTTTTCCAAGGTTTGGAAAAGCCGCGCCATATTATCGTCGATATGTGTAATCATACCGTAAAATCCGGCATTCGGCACATCGGGATTATCTTTATACCGGTTGTAATAATCTTCCGGGCAGTAAAAGGGGCCATGGGGTGCATTGGGGGTAATATAAGCTAGGAACGGTTTCCCGGCGTTGGCGTTCCGTTCGATAAAGCGGAGGCCTTCATCGAACCAGACATCGGTACAGAATCCCTTAAAGCGTTTCAGTTTTCCATTCACGGAATAGGTGTCGTCAAAATAGTCGTTGCCCCAGTAATCGGGGGCCTGACCGACACCGCCGGCCTGATGGATCACCGAGTACTGAAAACCGTTGTCTTCGGGGCGGTAGGGATAGACATCGCCCAGATGCCATTTTCCGAAAATGCCGGTAGCATATCCGTTTTGACTGAAAATATCGGCCATGGTGATTTCGCGGCGACGGATCATATTGCGACCCTGCACGGTATGCCATACCCCAACGCGGTTGGAGTAGCGGCCGGTCATCAATGCGGAGCGGGAGGGCGCGCATGTGGTGTCTACATGATAATTATCGAGCCGGATGCTCTGGGCGCCGAATTGATCGATATGCGGTGTTTCGATAATCGTGTTCCCGTTAATGCCGAGATCCCCATAGCCCTGGTCATCGGTCATCACAATCAAGACATTGGGTTTCTGAGCACAAAAAGCGGCCGGGACGGCAAGCAGTGCGGTGAGTGCGATCACGAGTTTTTTCATGGTTTTATCCTCTTGTGGCGATGGAGATTTTCTCCCCCTATTGAAAGTTATTCTACTATGGAGAAACGCTGTGTGAATGATCAATTGGACATCCCGGAACCGCGACGGTGCGTTTTCCGGTAGGCCGATGGAGAAATATTCAGGTGTGAGCGGAAGCTTCGGGTCATGGAGCTCTGGTCGTAAAAACCGCATTCTCCGGAAATTTCGGCTATGGAGCGGGTGCTTTCGGCCAGTAGCCGACAGGCGGATTTAATGCGGAATTGAATAATGTATTGTGACGGTGTTGTACGGAAAAATTTTTTAAAATCCCGTTCAAACTTACTGACCGAAACATGCATCAATGCGGCCAGTTCAGGGATCTCAATCCGTTCGGAAACATGATTTTCGATATACATAAAAACCTTTTCAAATCGTTGGAAATGTTCGAGAGCAGCTTTGGCTCGTTTGATGTCACGGGCGATGCCGGCCAGCCCGATGACCTGTCCGTTCTGATCGTGAAGCGGAATTTTGGTGGTAACAAACCAGTTCATGGTTCCGTCGTAGGACTGATTGAGTTCAAGAATGTCATAGCTGGGCCGATTGGATTGCATAACATCCAGATCATCTTTGATATATGCGCTGGCCAGTTCGGGGGGACAGGTTTCTTCCGTAGTTTTGCCGAGCAGATCGGTAACGTTCTTATACCCCAGTCGCTGCGCGAAGTTGCGATTGAATCCAGTATAGCGGCTTTGCCGGTCTTTCATGAAAAAGTGAATGTCCGGAAGCTGGTTGAATAAGGTTATGATTGAAGCCGGGTCGCCCAAATTTGCTATAAATATTTTGTCAAAATATTCCATATTCCACCTTATCTTTCATAAAAGCATTGTTCTGCCTGTCTGGTTGTGCCGAAAATTTACAAAAATTGTCCCAGTGACTACAAGAAAAGCGTCTCTTTGTATGTGTATCTTACCCCACCATCAGGAAAGCGGTTTTATCGTAATAAAGGAGTGTTAAAGCATGAAGAAAGTGAAAAGAAGATCCGTACTCAAAGCGGGCACGGCTGCCGCAGCGGTTACTCCCGCCATGTTTTCCATCGGAAAGCCTGGGCCGTCAGCCAACAGCAAGCTCAATATCGCGATGATCGGAGCGGGGAATATTGCCGGAATGGCCTATGGCGGCTGCAAGGGCGAAAATATTGTGGCGCTGGCCGACGTGGATTCAAATATGTTTCCGAAGTGGGCGGTGGATCAAGGGGCCAAGACGTTTGAGGATTTCCGGGTCATGCTGGATAAAATGGGCAAAGACATTGATGCGGTTTGCATTAATACGCCGGACCACACCCATTTTGTTGCGACCATCGATGCTATGCGCCGCGGCAAGCATGTCTGCACTCAGAAACCATTGACGCACAATATCCGGGAAGCCCGTGCGCTGAGAAAAGCGAAGAAAAAATATGGAGTAACCACCAATATGGCGGTTCAGGGCCATACCTACGACGGCATCCGTCAGATGCGCGAGTGGTATGAAGCAGATGTTTTCGGTCAGGTTACCGAAGTGCATTCCTGGCGGAGCGGTCCGCCGTGGAAACCCTACAGCGGCGGCAATAATTTTTACTGGCATAAACCGGTGGAGTTTCCGCCGCCGGGCGCCGCGATTCCTTCGAATTTTAACTGGGATCTTTGGAAAGGGCCGGTTGTGACCGATCTGCCGTTCAACCGTTTCTATCATCCCAAAAGCTGGCGTGGATTTAACACGTTCGGCAGTGGTATCTTCGGCGACTGGATGCCGCACATTTCTGATGCGCCGGTCTGGATTCTGGATCTTTATGAACCGACGGTGGTTGAGCTGGAAGAGAAAGAAGGGGGCAATGAATGGATGGTACCCGATGCCAACCGCGTACGCTGGGAATTCAAGAAGCGCGGAAATAAGGCCCCCTGCACGTTCTACTGGCATAATGGCGGTCCGAAATTTGCTCCGGAGTTTTTTGACGACTGGACGTGGTCTAAAAAACTGCCGAACAGCGGAACGATCTACCGCGGTGAAAAACAGAACGGGTACACCGATCACCGATCAAATCATCCGCGTCTGGCCAACAAAGAGGCGGCGAAAGCCTTTAAAGAGTCGGGTTATCCGTCGGAAAAATATCCGCGTATTGCCGGCGGTCCGTTTCAGGAATGGATTCGTGCCATCAAGGGCGAAGGACCGGAGCCGGGGGCGAATTTTGATTATGCCTCGGCCTTCACAGAAATGATGCTGATCGGGGTGCTTGCTGCACGTTTCGGGGGGCGCATTGAATGGGACTCGAAAAAGATGAAAGCCTCAAACCGTCCGGAACTGGATGCTTTTATCCAGGAACCGATCCGCAGTGGCTGGGATTACAGCGAATATCTCTAGGAGCGCACGATGAAAATAATGATGATTATGGGCGGGCTGATGGCCTGCACGGCATTTGCCGGTGATGGGTTTAAGCCGATTTTCGATGGGAAATCGCTCAATGGCTGGCATATCCTGCAGAAACCGGAGGGTGATAAATATTATGCCACCGAAAAGAACTTTTATGCAAAAGACGGGGCCATTCACTGTTTCCAAACCCCGGAAAAAAAGGGTGGGCTTTTGCTCAGCGACGGTAAATACGGCGACTTTATTCTGGAGATGGAAATTAAAAGTGACTGGGGGTGCGACTCCGGAATTTTTCTGCGTTGCACGGAAGACGGTCGCGGGATTCAGGTGCTGAACGACTACTTGAAAGAGGGGAATGTCGGATTCCTCTTCGGGCAGGGCACCGGCGGATATATTTCGCGGCCGATCCGTTTTACGGAGCGTCCCGGTGAGGTGTATGACGTCTATGACGGCGTTGAAATCGACCGGTTGAAATATGGCATCGATGCCAAAGGCTGGAATGCGCTTTGGAAACCGGGCGAATGGAATACAATCCGGATTCAATGTGTCGGTTCGGAGCCGATGATTACGACGTGGGTCAACGGCGAAAAAATCATGGAAATGGATGGGTCCGTCTATGCGGGCCGTTCCTTGAAAGAGGAAAATAAACAGAACTGGGCCGCCAAACCGGCGTGGGATAGTAAGTCCGTTCAGCATATAACCGGCGGAAAAGGCTCCATTGCGGTTCAGATTCATCCGGGCTACCGATGGAAACCGGGCGGTGCTGCCATGTATCGGAATATCCGGATTAAAGAGCTGTAAGCGCACTGGCGTAAAAGTGCATGAATAAGCCGTTGCTGTCGGTATAAACCGTAGGCGCGGCTTTTTTATTTTACAGCCATGAGACTTCTGCTGCAGCCCGTACCCGATGAGTCGGTATTTTGTGATTCGGAATATTTTATCTGGGGCGCATCTATGGTGCGCGACCCGGAAGGATGGTGTCATCTGTTCTATTCCCGTTGGAAAAAAGAGTATGGATTCAATGCCTGGGTCAGTCATTCTGAAGTGGCGCATGCGGTTTCTGAAAATCCGACGGGACCGTATCGGCATGTCGACGTGGCGCTTTCGGCGCGCGGTACGTCGTACTGGGACGGGTGTTGCACCCATAATCCGACCGTGCATGAGGCAGACGGCCGATTTTATCTTTTTTATATGGGGAATACCGGTGATGGAAAAAGGGAGCCGGATTCCAGGAGTTGGAATTGGACGCATCGGAATAATCAGCGGATCGGAGTGGCGGTTGCGGAGCATCCTTCCGGTCCCTGGAAACGGATGGGTCAGCCGCTGATTGCTCCGGATGAATCAGAATTGATGGTTTCCAATCCCGCCGTGGCCCGCCGGCCGGGAGACCCATGGACTCTGATCTATAAAGCCGTAAAAAAAGAGCGGCCGCTTCCGTTTGGCGGACCGGTGGTGCATCGCGTGGCTTTTGCTGATAATCCGGCAGGACCTTTCCGGGCGGAGCCGCTTCCAATCTTTGGAAAAAACGGGGACGATTTCCCGGCGGAGGATCCTTTTCTCTGGTTTGGACAAGATGGTTTCCGGATTATTCTGAAAGATATGAACGGGTCATTTTCGGGAATGGAGCGATCGCTGGTCATGCTGCGGTCTGCAGATGCGATCAACTGGGATCTTTCGGAGGTGCAGCAGCTTTCTGGCCGGTCTCTCTGTTTTGAAAACGGGGAAATGCGTACGTTTGATTTTCTGGAGCGGGCGCAGTTGTTTATTGAAAACGGGGAGCCATCCATCCTATTCTGTGCAGCGCGATCGGGGACCGAAACCATGAACCTTCACATTCCCCTGACCATGATACATGAAGATGAAACGGGCCAAGGAAATTAAACGCGTAGCCATTCTTGTGGATTCCACCACGTCGTGGTCGCGTTTGCTGATTGAGGGGATACTTGAATATTCCAAGGCCCAGGGTCCATGGCATATTCATCTGGAGCCCCAGCCGCGAGATCATCTTCTGCATTTGCCCGAGGGCTGGAAAGGCGACGGGATTATCTGCCGGGTTTCATCCAGAGAAATTGCGGAGCACCTTCATGCCCTGAACCTGCCGGTGGTGAATATTTCGGCCATGCAGATTGAGGGTGCGGATTTTCCGAGGGTCATTACCTCGCCGGAATCCGAAGCGAGACTGATCCGGGAAACCTTTAAATCGCGCGGCTTCCGGAATCTGGCGTATCTGGGCGATCTTTCGCAGGCCTACGTTAACCGGCACTGTTCGATTGTGGAGGCGGAAATGAATAACGCCGGAATACGTATAGACCGCTTTTCTACCGCTGACGGCCGGGATATGACGGAATGGCTGAAGAATCTTCCCAAACCGGTAGGGGTGATCTGTTGGGGGCCGAGTCTGGGTCATCAGGTTATTGATCTATGCCAGCTGGCCGGAATTATTGTTCCGCATGATGTAGCTGTGCTGGGTACGGATTATGATGAATTACTGAGCGAAGCCTCTTATCCGCCGCAGGCCGGAGTTCGCTTTAATGTGGAACAGATCGGTATGACTTCCGCTTCGGTGCTCGACAGTTTAATGCAGGGGGAGATTCCGAAGCAGAAAGAGTGGCGGCTGGAACCCAAGGGTATTGTTGAAAAACTGTCGATTGATACCGTGGCCGTGGATGATCCGCGCATGGCATCGGTGATGCGTTATCTCAGAGAACATGCGCTCGAGCCGATTACGGTGGATGAGATTCTCAAAGCGAATCCGATGGCTCGCCGTTCGCTGGAACGCAGGTTTCGACGGCTTTACGGGTGCTCCATTGTGGAGCAGATCCGGCAGTTGCGTATCAACCATGCCCGCAGACTGCTGGCCGAAACGGACGAATCGGTCACGGTGATTGCTGAAGCATGCGGTTTTTCATCGTACAATTATCTGAATCGCGTTTTCAAACAGGCCACCGGCCTGACGCCGAGTCAGTACCGTTCCGAGCAGCGTTTGCATTCGAGAGGATAATCACTTTACCGATTGGCGTTCAATCAGCTCAGGCGGCTGGAGAATTTCACTGGCTTCCACGGGACCCTGCTGAATCCGGCTGAGCAGTTTTTCTGCAGCAGCCTGTCCGATGGCTTTGCCATCCTGCCGGAAAGTGGTCAGTGAAGGCGAAAGATACGGTGCAAAGTCGAGGTCGGCATACCCCACAACGGCAAGGTCTGACGGAATATGAAGTCCGAGGTCCCAGGCCGCTTTATAAACCTGAGCGGCGTGTATATCCGTGATGCAGAAGAGGGCGTTGGGCCGATCTTTCTTTTTCAGAAATGCAGTCAATGCCGGCAGATTATCCTCTGTTTTCCAGCTTATCAGTTTCAGTTCCCGGCATTTTTTTCTCTCGTTTTCCAAGGTTTGTAAAAAGCCCTGGGCGCGCTGACCAAGATTTTGCGATGGGCCCGCATTTCGTACAATCCCGAATTTCCAGCGCCTGGAAATGGAGAGCAGGTATTCAGCGGCACGTTTCCCGCCTTCGAATTCATCGGTTCCGATAAAATCAACCGGCGCAATATTTTGAAGGCGAGCGTTGATGATTACCACGGGAATCTGCCGTTCTATGATTTCGGAGAAGTGGTTGGCGTCCACATGGTTTTCGTGGGGGATCAGCAGAATGCCGTCAACACGGCGTTCGACCTGTTGCCGGATGCAGCTGCGTTCGCCGGATTTTTCGGAAGTCTGGAGGATGATCGGTACCCATTCGGTATCAATCAGGGCATCCTGAATGCCGGTAATAATATCAGCAAAAAAGGAGTCGCGGTTTGCGCGGGGGACGAGCACACCGATACTGTAGGTTTTTCCGGCGACCACGCTTTTGGCCAGCAGATTGGTGCGGTAGCCGAGATCTTCGGCGATCTGCTTGACCCGTTCCACCGTATCGGGCTTGTGTTTATGTGCTTTGCCGCCGAGAATACGCCCGGCCGTCTGGCGGGATACGCCGGAGGCCTGGGCCACCTGGGCCAGCGTTGCGGTGTTTTTTTTGTAGGTATCGTGATTCATAGTTATCGTTCCAGTATCTGGAAAATACATAAACAGATGGATTTTTCAATACTGATGAGCACGAGAACATTTTTTAATTGTCCTGTCCATCTCTGGCTTGTATATCCGTCTTTTATTGGTGATGAGCACGAGAACATTATTAAGGAGTGGATGAATGAATGTGAAGGTGATGGGGTGGATTCTGACGCTGGCGGTCGGAGTGAATGCGCAGCATGTTCCGAATCAGTATGAAGATGGCAGTGCTGATGCGTATACAGATTATGAGGGAAATGCTGTGGTTCCTCGTATTGAGGAACGCAATGGTAAACGCTATTATTACTGGCCGCATTGGGACGCATGGAAAAATGGAAAAATGCAGGTGCAAGGCGAGCGCACGCAGCATCCGGATGCGCAGTGGTGGCCGCATGCCGGGTTAGGGCTGTTTATCTGCTGGGGAATGCCGAGCGTTTTTGAACCGAATGGTGAAGGCTGGGCCGGGCGCTGGACACAGGCCAAAGAGGATGCGGGTAAATTTTATCCGCAGGCAGAGCTGTGGGCTTCAACCAAAGGGTGGAACCCGGAGCACTACGATCCGGAAAAATGGATGGAAGCTGCACGCAAAGCCGGTTTCCAATATTCGGTGCTGACGTTGAAACATCATGGCGGCTATGCCATGTGGGATTCTGATTATTCGGTTTACGGTGTACGTCAGGAAATGGGCGGGCGCGATCTGGTGGCTCCGTGGGTGAAGGCCTGCCGGAATAACGGGATCAAAGTGGGCTTCTATTATTCCGGTATGGATTGGTATTTTGAGCGCGATTTTATGGATTTCAGTATGCAGGCCGGAACGCATGTAAACTGGAAGGGCGAAAAGGTGAAGAGTCTGCCGAAGCGCCCGCCGAGTTTTAAACTGGCATATGATGAGTTTAATCAAAATTCAGTCAAAGAAGTGATTGAAAAGTTTGATCCTGATCTCTGGTGGGGCGATGGCGGTCACGGGGCTACGGCGGATCAGATTCGGGAATGGCGTCCCGGAATTGTCTGTAATAACCGCGGCGAAGGAGGAGACCACGCAACCGCTGAAATGTTCAGAATGGCACAGCCGCAATATGTCAAAAATCCGGTTGTTGCCAATGGCTGGTGGTGGGAGGAAAACTCCATCATTCAGCAGGGATCGTGGCACTATGACAAACATTTGGGCGAAGAGGTTTATCCGGCAGACCGTGTTTTGCTGGAGCTGGCCCGCTGCCGTTGTATGGGCGGAAATTTTCTGGCCAATATCGGCCCGCGGCCGGATGGACGGATGCAGGATGATGCGTATCGTCTGTTTGCAGAAATGGCGGAGTGGATGGAGACGAATTCCAATTCGGTATTCGGTATCAACGGTGGTGGCCCCTGGCCGGAAAAGTGCAATGTGCCGATTACCTGCAACGATCGCACCTGGTATTTTCATGCCCGGAAGCAGGACGCGACAAAAGCGGATCCTGTCGTGTTGCAGGATTGTGAAACAAAACCGGTTTCCGTGATTCTGATGCGAACCGGTGACGGGATTTCGTTCGAATATAAGAATAACGTCCTGACGTTTTCCATTCCGGAAAAGCTGAAGGCTCGCAACGTTACTGATGTGGTTAAAGTCGAATTCGGCAATGATTTTGATCCTGAACCGTATCGGTTCAGGCATTGGTAACAACAGCCCCGGGATTATTACAGAGGAGAGGACAGGATGTTTACTCGGTTTTGCAACGTTGGATCTTTATGTTTTTTTCGCATAAGCGGTGTGGTTTGTGATTTAACTGGAGCAGATGATGAATAAATGTTTGTTCGCGGTTTGTTTGTGGAGTGCCGCACTGTGCGGAGCGATGGAATATACGAATTCGTATTCTTCATTGAAACGGTATGAATGTCCGGAATGGTTCAGGGATGCCAAGTTCGGTATATGGTCTCATTGGGGGCCGCAGAGTGTGCCGAAGCACAGTGGCTGGTATGCCCGGCAAATGTATCTGGAAGGTGTTCTGGATTTCAGCAGGACCGGTGATGCTCATAAATATCATCAGGAAACCTATGGGCATCAGTCGGAGTTCGGATACAAAGATTTGATTCCATTCTTTACCGCGGAAACGTGGGAACCGGAAAAACTGATGAAGCTTTATAAACGGGCGGGAGCCAGATACTTCGTCTCCATGGGGCAGCACCATGATAATTTCGATATGTGGAATTCCAAACTGCAACCCTGGAATTCTGTGAACATGGGGCCTAAACGGGACATCGTTAAGGAGTGGCAGGATGCGGCAAAGAAGGAAGGCCTTTATTTCGGAGTTTCCTTCCATGGCGAAGCTGCCTGGCGTTTTTTCGAATCTTCCCGTCTGTCGGATTCAAGCGGTCCGATGAAAGGGGTTCCGTACGATGGCTGGTTAACCAAAGAGGATGGAAAAGGTAAATGGTGGGAAGGTTATGATCCGCAGGATCTTTATTGCCGGCCCCACAAGGCTACTGAACCGGCCAATATTATGTGGGCAAGCGGGGATGAAATTACCGAAAAAGGCGATCCGCCGGATGATGCATATCTGGATAAATTTATCGGCCGCGTTAACGATGTAGTGGATTCGTATCGGCCGGAGCTGCTCTATTTTGACAGCTACCATCTTCCGGCCGGAGAAGAGCGCGGTCTGAAGCTGTTATCGAGTTTTTACAACAAATCGATGCAGTGGCATGGCGGAATTAACCAGGGGGTTGTTCAGGCGAAGAGGCTCACGCCTGAAGAAGAGGACCTGTTTATGCTCGATTATGAAAACACGCATGCGGGTCAGCAGCGTGAAAAACCGTGGCAGACCGATATCGGTTTGGATGGGTGGTTTTATTTTGATCGGGAAACGCCCCGGTTTATGCCCACATCCGACGTGGTGCACACGCTTATTGATATTGTCAGTAAAAATGGAAACATGCTGTTGAATATTACCCAGACTGCGGATGGGGAAATTCAGCCGTATGCTTATACCTTTCTGGAAGAAATGGCCGAGTGGATGGAGATCAATGCAGAGGCGATTCATGGAAGCCGTCCCTGGAAAATTTTCGGAGAAGGACCGTCGGGTATTGAAGGCGAAAAAGATAAACAGCACGAGCGTATCCGGTATACGCCGGAAGATTTTCGATTCACCACCAAAGGGGATATTTTGTATGCCTTTGTGATGGATTATCCCGAGGGTGGCGGAGAGGTCCTGATTAAATCGCTTTCGGAAAAAAGGGGGCTGATATCCGGAGTCGTGGAGAAGGTCGGGATGCTTGGAGTGAACAGTCAACTGGCCTGGAAAATGTCACCGGAGGGATTGGTGGTTGAGCTCCCTGAAACCCCGCCGTCAAAATATGCATGTGCAATTAAAATTTACAGGTAAAAACCGGATGAAGGAGTTAGATATGAAATACCCGAAGTGGATTATTGCGGTCAGCGTGAGTGCTTGCTGTACGTTATCATGGGCCGCAAATCGATCGCAACAGCTCGACAGTGACGGCAGCGCAGATTCATATACAACTGAAAGCCGGGGGGAGATTCTTCCGGAGGTGCGGGTTGAGAATGGAAAGGAATACCTTTACTGGCCGGGTTGGAATCAATCGAAAAACCGTAAACTGCAGGTTCGCCGCGAGCGCACAACCCATCCGGACGCGCAATGGTGGCCGCATGCCGGGCTGGGGATTTTTATGCACTGGGGCATTGTCAGCGAGTTTGAACCGACCGGTGAAGCGTGGGCAGGACGCTGGACGCCGGACCGCGAAAAGCAGGGAGAGTTTCATCCGCAACAGGAAATCTGGGATGCAGCGAAAACCTTTAATCCGGTAAATTACGATCCGGAGAAATGGATGGCCGGAGCAAAACGGGCGGGATTTAAATATGCTGTACTGACAACCAAGCATCATGACGGCTATGCCCTGTGGGATTCCGACTGGGCGCTGATGGGGGTGCGGCAGTATCTGGACGGCAGAGACCTTGTGGAGCCGTTTGTGAAAGCCTGCCGAAACAACGGGCTGAAAGTGGGATTCTATTATTCCGGTATGGATTGGTATTTTGATCGCGATTACATGAATTTCAGTTTTGATCCGAATCGGAAAATGAACTTCAAAGGCGAGTGGGTGAAAACGCTGCCGAAACGTCCTTCGAAACGGTGGGCGGCGTATCAGGAATATAACGCACATCAGGTCAAGGAGCTGATTCATAAATTTGATCCGGATATCTGGTGGGGTGATGGCGGCCACGGAATGTCCGTTGAAGAGATTCGTAAACTGCGCCCCGGCATTGTCTGTAACAACCGGGATCCAGGCAGTGGTGACCATGCCACCGCGGAAGGATTCGGCATGTCGGATCCCAAATTTATTAAGCCGATCATTGAAAACGGCTGGTGGTGGGAAGTGAATTCCATCATACAAAAGGGATCCTGGCACTATGATGCCCGCATGGGGGAAGAGATTTATCCCTCGGACGAAGTCCTGAGAAAGTTTGCCGAAGCCCGCTGTATGGGCGGCAACCTCTTAGCCAACATCGGACCGCGTCCGGACGGCACATATCAGGATCAGGTTTGGCGTTTGTTTGATGATATGGAGCTGTGGATGAAGACTAATGAGGAATCGGTCTTTGGAATAAACGGCGGCGGTCCCTGGCCGGAAAAATGTAATGTACCGATTACCTGCAGAGACCGTATTTGGTATTTCCACGCCCGTGATCATGAAGCCACGGAGAAAAATCCGGTTATCCTGAAAGACTGTGCCGCTAAACCGAAATCCATGACCTTGCTGAACACCGGAGACCGCATTCCGTTCAGTTATAAAAACGGAACACTCAGCTTTTTCATTCCGGAAAAACGTAAAGCCCGAAATATTACAGACGTAGTCAAAGTTGAATTCGGCAGCGACTTTGACCCTGAACCATTCTTGTTCAAACATTGGTAAATGGAGTTGCCTCGAAGAGGTGCTGCGGTGAGTATTGGATTTCTTTTGCAGCGATCGCCGTACCTCTACGAGGAATAAACAGATTAACGGTCTGAGGAAAATAGGATGATGAAAAAACACTCGACACATACCGCCGCCGTTTTTGTTGCCGGTCTTCTGATCGCCATCCCGATGATGGCTTCAAGCCGCACATATACGGCAGACTGGGAGTCATTGAAGCAGCACCGGCCGTCACCGGCATGGTTTCAGGATGCGAAATTAGGTGTTTATTTTTTCTGGGGACCGTACATTGTTCCGGAGTGTGGCGGGGACTGGTATTCCCGCTGGATGTATACGCCGGGAATAAATGGCCGAGGACAGTGGGTCTATGATTTCCATCAGAAAAACTACGGTTCCGATTTCCATTATCATGATTTTTTTCCTCTGTGGACGGCGGAAAAATTTGATGCGGCGGAATGGATCGATATTTTCGAGGATATGGGGTCCAAATATATTGGCGCGATTGCCGAATTTCATGGCGGTTTCTCGATGTGGGACAGCGAGGTGAATCCTTGGAATGCCGCCGATATGGGGCCGAAAACCGACCTGATTAAGGCGCTCTGTGAGGAAGCCCGAAAGCGGGATTTGAAGTTTATGGCCACGTTTCACAGCGGTTTTAATATGATGTATTATCCCCGTCCGGAAAACGGATTTCCTCGGGTTGAGAGTAAATATAACTTTCCGGAGAATCCTGAGTTTACTTATCCAAAGGGCGGCGACTACGACAAGCTGTATGGCAATATGTCGATGGAAGATGCCAGTAAATACTGGTTAGCCAAAGTGAATGAAGTGGTTGATCAATATTGCCCGGATTATATCTGGATGGATTTTGGTCAACGGTTTATCGGGGAAGAGCAGCGTAAAGCGTTTCTGGCTCATTATTTTAATAAAGCGGATGAACTGGGCAAAGAAGTCGTTATTAATAACAAGGGTAAATTTTTCCCGGATGAACTCGCCATCGTCAATGTGGAACGGGCGACGCTGCCGGACATTACCGAATATTCGTGGGTAACGGATTTTAAACTGGGGCCAACCTGGGGCTTTAATAAAAATAAACGCACAACGGCTGATCCTCAAAAATTTATCCGTGTGCTGGCGGAGGTCGTCAGTAAAAATGGAAATATGATTATCTGCGTGGCTCCAATGGCCAATGGTCAGATTCCGGAAGAGCAGGTGGCGGCCATGCAAAAGATCGGTGCCTGGATGAAACGCTATGGTGAAGCCATTTATGCAACCCGTCCCTTTGTGGCCTACGGTGAAGGGGTAACAGAAATCAAGCCGGACTATAAGTATGAGTGGAATACTCACAACCTGATCCGGGAAAATCTATGGGACCTCAATGCCGGTGATGTCCGGTTTACCCGAAAAGACAACATTGTTTATGCCATACAACTGGGATGGCCTGGGGGTGGCCAGCGTTTATTGCTTAAGACCTTCGCAAAGGAAGCTTCTGCACTGGAAATCGAATCTGTTTCCGTTATGGGAACCGAAGAAAAAATCCGCTGGAAAAGAACGCCGGAGGGCCTCGAGGTATTTTCTCCCCGAGAAAAACCGCCCGAGGCGGATGCGGCCTTCGTTTATAAGATGATCCTGAATCCCTCCTCGTTGTAGGAGGCGTTATGCCCTTCTCAAGCCGAGAGTCTTCAGTCACAGGCTTTGTCCGGTAAAGCCTGAACGGTTGCTATCTATCCAATTGGATAGATAGCAAAAAGTATAGTGCGCCTCTACATTGTGAATAAAGTTAACAAACTGTATTCAGCGCGACGGGTTTTAAGCATTAAAGAAAGCTAGAGCAGATTTTTGAATCCGAAAGCGATGGCGAAGGATTTCAGAAAACAGGCTTAATTGTCATTCTCGATGCCGTGTGTCCGACGTGGACGTCAGAACATATAATATGCTGCTCAGACGCGGGTGAAGCCGGCTGTGTTTGCTATACCGATTGCAGGGTAACGGCTGACGCTGTGGTGTTGAATCGAAATAATTCAAAGGATCGTAGTCATGAAATATATGCTGATGAGTTTTATCGGGGTGATGTTTGCGGGCATAAGTGCCTCGGGTGTGGAGGAGGCATATACGCCCGATTGGGAATCATTAAAGCGGCATCAGGCCGCGCCAGAATGGTTTCAGGATGCGAAGCTGGGGGTTTATTTTCATTGGGGGCTGTATTCCATTCCGGCCAGCGGGGGCGAGTGGTATCCACGCTGGATGTATACGCCGGGGATCAATGGGCGCGGTCAATGGGTCTATGATTTTCATCAGAAAAAGTATGGTCCGGATTTCCAATATCACGATTTTATTCCGATGTGGAAGGCAGAGGCTTTTGATGCGGCCGAATGGGTGGAGCTGTTCGAGGAAATGGGTGCAAAATATGTGGGGGCCTTAGCTGAACATCATGATGGTTTTTCGTTGTGGGACTCTACGGTAAATCCGTGGAATGCGGCCGATATGGGACCACGGGTGGATATTGTTGGGGAGCTTCAGGCAGCCGCTAAGAAGCGCGACCTTAAATTTATGGCGACGTTTCATCATGGATTTCACATGATGTATTATCCGAAGCCAGAGGGTTCTTACCCGCGCCCTAAAAGTAATTACAACATGGAGGAGAATCCCGAGTTCACCTATCCGAAAGGCGGCGACTTCGACAAGCTGTACGGCAACATGTCGATGGACGATGCTTCTGCCTACTGGTTGGCAAAACTGAAGGAAGTGGTGGATCAGTATTGCCCAGATTATATGTGGTTTGATTTTGGCCAGAAGTTTATTTCGGAGGAGCAACGTCAGGAATTTTTAGCCTACTATTTCAATAAAGCCGAGCAGGCCGGCCAAAAGGTAATGGTGAATACCAAAGGGACCTTTTTTCCTGATGAACTGGCTATCATAAATGTTGAACGAGCAACCTTGCCGGATATTACCGATTTTACGTGGGTATCTGATTTTAAGCTGGGTCCGAACTGGAGCTTTAATGCTTCCAAACGTACGGCGGTTGATCCTAATCAGTTGCTTCGAATTCTTGCGGAGCTGGTGAGTAAAAACGGCACTATGATTT
The DNA here is from genome assembly GCF_034531395.1 of Pontiella agarivorans. Lineage (NCBI taxonomy): Bacteria > Pseudomonadati > Kiritimatiellota > Kiritimatiellia > Kiritimatiellales > Pontiellaceae > Pontiella > Pontiella agarivorans. The sequence continues at coordinate 91,551 of NZ_JARVCO010000008.1, forward strand.
TGAATGTGAGCCCGATGGCTTACGGTACACTGCCTGAAGAACAGGTTGAATCGATGAAGAAAATCGGGGCCTGGTTGAAGCGCTACGGTGAGTCAATTTATGAAACACGCCCGTTTGTGGTTTATGGCGAAGGGGTAACCGAGATCAAGCGGGATATGGATTTTGAGTGGAATACCCGCAACATGATCCGCACCGGACTGTGGGATTTGAATGCAGGCGATATCCGTTACACCCGTAAAGGAAATACCGTGTATGCCATACAACTGGGGTGGCCGGGAGCGGGTGAACCATTGATGATGAAGGCCTTTGCCAATGAGGCCAGGCAGCTGATGGTCAAAACGGTGTCGGTGTTGGGTAGCGATGAACAGATTCAATGGAAACGAACGGTCGAAGGGCTCTTGGTTCACACACCGAAACAACAGCCCGCGGAAGCTGATGCGGCGTTGGTATACAAACTGGAATTAGATGGAGTTATTCATGAGTAAACCGAATCGAAGGACCATGTTAAAAGCCGGTGCTGTTGGGGCGGCTTTCATTCCTGCGCGTTTTTCCATCGGGAAGCCGGGGCCGTCGGCGAATAGTAAATTAAACATTGCGATGATCGGCTCCTGCAATATTGCCGGAATGGCCTATGCAGGTTGCAAAGGGGAAAATATTGTTGCGTTAGCGGATGTGGATTCGAAAATGCTGGATTGGGCGGTGTCCAGTGCTGAGGATCGCAAGAACGCCCGTTGCTTTACCGATTTTCGCGAGATGCTGGATAAGATGGATAAGGAGATTGATGCCGTTTGTATCAGTACGCCGGACCATACCCATTTTGTGGCCACGATTGATGCCATGCGCAGAGGGAAACATGTCTGCACGCAAAAGCCGTTAACGCATAATATCTGGGAAGCTCGCATGCTCCAAAAGGCGAAGGCTCAATATGGCGTGGTCACCAATATGGCCGTGCAGGGCCATACCTTTGATGGTATTCGCTCAATGCGTGAGTGGTATGAGGCCGATGTCTTCGGTCAGATTAATGAGGTGCACTCCTGGATTCATGGACCTTTGTGGGAAGAGTACGACGGAAAAACGAATAAGTATTGGCACAAACCGAGTTCTCTTCCGCCGAAGCAGGATCCGATTCCGGCAAACCTGAATTGGGATCTTTGGCTGGGCCCGCTGGCCGGAGATACGCCGTATAATCATCTGTTCCATCCAAAAAGCTGGAGAGGATATAATAAATTTGGAAATGGTATTTTTGGCGATTGGATGCCGCACATTGCTGATGCCGCGGTATCGATCCTGGATTTAACGTCACCAACAGTGGTTGAGTTGGAAGATTCGGAAGGCGGTAATGAATGGCTGGTGCCGGATGGGAATCGGGTGCGGTGGGAATTTAGTCAGCGCGGTGAAAAAGATCCGTGCACGTTTTATTGGTATAACGGTGGCGAAAAATTCCGGGTACCGACTCCGAAGGAATGGGATTGGAGCGGTTGGTTGCCGTGGGCGGGAACCATTTATAACGGTGAAAAAAACAACGCCTATACCGATGAGCGTTCGAATCATCCACGCCTGACGAATAAGGAGGCCATGAAAGCCTTCAAGGCTGCGGGTTATCCCGACGAAAAATATGAACGCGTTGAAGGCGGCCCCTTTGCCGAATGGGTACGTGCTATTAAAGGGGATGGACCGGAACCGGGGGCAAACTTTGATTTTTCAGCCCCTTTTACAGAAATGATGCTGTTGGGAGTTTTGGCTTCCCGCTTTGGCGGAAAGATTGAGTGGGACTCAAAAAGTATGCGAATCACCAATCGTCCTGAATTAAATCAATTCCTGAAAGAGCCGATTCGTGAAGGCTGGGACTACAGCGAATATCTGGAGGGTTAAATGAAGGTAACCAAGGTGGTTTTTAGAACGTTAGTGAGCCTTACGCTGTTGTCTTCCGCTTTCGCGGATGATGCGAAGCGGCATACGTTTCAGGATGCATCTGAGCTGATTCAAGGCGATGTATTCTCGTCTTTTGAACCGCTTACCCTATGGCGTTTAGTGGAAGGGGTAGAGGCGGTCGAGAAGAAGTCTGAATTTAAGGTGACAGAGGGGCCGGAAGGTCGATTGCTTATCAACGGCGAGGTAAAGCAGAAGAAAGCTCCATATTTGGTCACGAAGCAGCACTATAAAGATGTCGCCGTCTATCTGGAATTTATGATTCCGCACGATTCCAATGCCGGGGTTTATCTGATGGGGAATTATGAAATTCAGATTATCGATAGTCTATGGCGTGGGGATAAGCTGACCTACGACATGCTGGGCGGTATCTACCAACGCTTCCTGAATGCCTATGAAGGAGGCCCCAAAGGATATGAGGGAACACCTCCGCTGGTGAATGCTGCAAAACCTTCCGGACAATGGCAGACGTTGGAAATCGTCTTCCGGGCACCGCGCTTTGATGCCGAGGGCAAGAAGACCGAGAATGCCCGTTTCGTGAGTGTGCATGTGAATGGGGTGCTGGTTCAGGACAATCAGGACGTCACCGGACCAACCCGCGCGCATACTCCACGAGTGGAAGTGCCAACCGGCCCCGTATGGATCCAGGGAGACCATGGCCCGATTGCGATTCGGAGCCTTAAGATCGAGGCGTTGGAATTGGAGTAGAGGTATGAATATTACGAGACGTACCCGTTTATTTATAGGATGAGCGTCCGCGGCGGGGTCCATGATTCCCGGAAGCGTGTTGGGCGCGAATGAAAAAATCAGTGTGGCCACGGTTGATGCCATGCGACGGGGAAAGCATGTCTGCACGCAAAAGCCGTTAACGCATACTATGTGGGAAGCCCGCCTGACCAATCCGGAGGTGATGAATGCCTGCGGTTATCCCGAGAAATATATGAACGTGTTGAAGGCGGTCTTTCTGTCGGGTGGGTACGTGTTGCTTAAGGGGGTGGACTATAGAACCGGGGGCAAACTTTTATTTGCGGCTCCTTTTACAGAAATGATGCTGTTGGATGTGTTGGCTTCCCGCTTTGGCGGGTGATACGAAGCGGCATACATTTCAGGATGCATCTGAGCTGATTCTGGATAATCAGACATCACTGTGCCTGACAGTGCCCATGATACAGGATTTAAGTCTCTATTAGTTCGGTCTGTATTCAGGGGACATGGCCCGGTTGCGATTTTGAGCCTTAGCGAAGGATTTGAGTAATGCAAATAAGCAAGGTCTCCTTTTCCGTTTTGTAATAAGAGCAGTGTTGCATCCTTTAGGATACTAGTCGGCTATTTGGATTCTGCATAGCCTGTCTGGACTATGACGATTAGGTATCTTTGAGATAATTAAATAAACGCGAGATGTTGATGAATATAAAATACAGTCTAAAGGGAAAAATGATTATAGCGGCAATGCTGAACCTAATCTTTTGGTGCTCCACGACATTAGCGGAACATGAAGATATTATGGCACAGTTGCAGGTATCTTCGGGCGGGAAGACGCCAGTGGTTAAAAAATTTCCTGATAGCTTTCCCGAGGCGTTGACGGCTCGGGGAAAACCCTCGATATATACTCGGGAAAATTCTGAGAATTTTGAATATATCGGTATGCCGATCGGAGGACTCTGTAGTGGACAACTCTATCTAGGGGGTGACGGTAAGTTGTGGTTTTGGGATATCTTTAACCTTAACTATAGGAAGTTTCAGATTAAGGGCGTTGATGCCTACGAATTTCCTTATAAGCGCAGTCATCCGGAAGAAGCCAATGCCCGCATGATTGAACAAGGATTTTCTATTAAGGTTCAGTTCAATGGTAAAAGCGTAGAGAAGACGCTGGATTGTGATGGAATCAAGGATATCAGGTTTTTGGGACAGTACCCGCTGGGTGAAGTGTGGTATCAGGATCCGGAACTGCCGGTTGATGTTAAACTGGAAGCCTATTCACCGTTTATTCCATTAGAACTCAAACGGTCGTTGTATCCGGCGACCGTATTGACCTTTAAGGTGAAAAACAGTTCTGATCAAGAGGTTGAGGCGGAACTTTCGGGCTGGCTGGAGAATGCCGTGCTGACCGGCTCCCGTGAACTGACCGGATTTAGTGCATCGCTACAGAATGATGTGAGTGTGATTGCTGGAGTGGGGAAACGCGTTCACTGCTCTGCAGAGCCGCGTATTGCTGCCAGCCAACCTGTCCGCCGCAAAGATATAGCAGTGGTTAAGGGCGAAGATTATCATAAGAAAAGTACCTATTGGACGGTAACTGAAATCGACGCTGCCACGGTTGCCACGTTGCTGACCGAGCTTGGGGATGCCAAAACGGTAACCAAACATGCCACGCCGGAGTTTAAGATTGAACGCCCTTTAATCAGTTGCACTGTGCGCGGCGGTAATCATGATGAGGGGACGATCGTTCGTATTCTGGTGGATGGTAAAGTGATTGCCTCTGAGGTGGGAACCGGCACGTTGTCTTATCAATTGATGGAATTTGATGTCAGTGCATATGAAGGTCGGCAGGCAACGATTGAAGTCATTAATCTACGGCTTTTCGGCTGGGGCGGGATGTATATCAGCGACATTAAACAACGCGATAATGTCTATACACCGGGAATGGTTCGTAAAATGCCGGACTACGGAACGATGTCTTTAACGCTGATGGACTCTGATGTGATTCCAGAAGCGGCAACCTCCTTCAAGCTTGACCTGCCCTCTGAAGAGTCGTTGGTCAGCACGCTGAGTAAGAGCATGAAGCTTGCACCGCAGGAAGAAAAGACGGTTACGTTTATTTTAACTTGGCACTTTCCGAAGACCTTGGTTCAACGGGGTAAGCCCTACGGTGTTCCCCGTTACTACAGTAAAGTATTCGAAGATGCTTCCGCAGTATCGGATGCTTTGATTGCCGATTTCGATGAGCTCGATCGTCTAACGAAATTGTGGGTTGATAACTGGTATAATTCAACGCTCCCGTACTGGTTTCTGGACCGTACTTTCCTGAATATGTCCACGCTGGCGACCAGCACGGCAAACTATTTTGCAGATGGAATCTTTATGGGCTGGGAAGGTGCATATCATTCGCCGGGCACCACGACGCATGTGTGGGGATATATTCAGGCAATTGCCATGCTGTTTCCTGAGTTAGAAATCAGTCTACGGGAAAAGGTAGATTTTAAACTCATTTCCGAGGATGGCGGTATGATGGAAGACGGAATGATCCGTTTTCGCTGGTGGCACAAAGGGCCTGCGGTTGACGGACAGGCCGGTATCATTCTACGCAGTTATATGATCCATCGAAGTGCCAAGGATGATTCTTTTTTACGGCGCAATTATGCGGGAATTAAAAAGGCGATGCAGGGCCTGACTGAATTTGGTGATGCGGATCATGATGGTATTCTGACCGGTGCGCAGCACAACACGCTTGATGCGGCTTGGTACGGGAAAATTACCTGGCTGAGTCTTCATTATACTACAGCCCTGCGAGCTGCGGCGGAGATGGCTGACGAAATGGGCGATCATGACTATGCCTCGTTCTGCAGAACAATCGCGGATAAAGGGCGATGCTACATTGAGGATCACCTGTTTAATGGAGAATATTTTTTCCAGGAGGCCGATCCCGATCATCCAGATTCTCCGGGGACGTACAATGGTTTGGAATATAGTCAGCTCCTGGGACAGAGTTGGGCCTATCAAGTTGGTTTAGGTGAAGTGGTTGATCCGGATAAGGCCCGCACCGCTTTGGAATCAATGTGGCGGTATAATTTTACTACGGATGTTGGACCTTACCGCAAAAAATTCGAAGACGGACGGTGGTTTGCGATGCCTGGAGAAGGTGGGCTCATTGCCTGTACCTGGCCGTACGGAGGTTCCGATGTACTGAAAAAAGGAGCATCCACGTATGCGGCCTATAATAATGAATGTCAGAATGGATATGAATATGCAGCCACCTCGCTGATGATGTGGCATGGCATGCCGTACCATGCACTGGCGCACATGTGGTATATGCATAATGATCGATATCATGGAGCCGTGCGCAATCCATGGTGCGAGGTGGAGTGGGGCATGCACTATTCTCGTTCTATGGCTAGCTATGGTCACTTCACCGCAGTAAGCGGATTTGAATATCATGGACCAAAGGGGCATATCGGGTTTGCTCCCCAGATTACACCGGAAAAGTTTAAGTCTGCCTTTACGTCGGCTGAAGCCTGGGGGTCGTTTGAGCAGCGGCGTCAAGGAAACACACAGATCGAGAAAATCACCGTGGTTCACGGAACGCTCCAGTTAAAAACATTGGCCTTTGAGCTACCTGAGCATGGGAAAACGAAAGGCGCAACCATCACGCTGGATGGTGAACCTCTGGAAGGGGCAATGACGCAGAATGAGCAGCAGGTACTCATTAAACTGAATCAGCCGATTCGCATGAAGACCGGTCAATCTTTGAAAATTGAATTGAGGTAATAACGGGATGAATAAACGTATTCAAATGGGAGTGGTAGGGTGCGCTGTATTGCTGGGCGGATGCGCCAGTGCTCCGACGTGGAAAAAAACGGTTGAAGATCGTTTGCCGGAATATGGCCATCGCAATTGGATTGTCGTGGCGGATTCGGCTTACCCGAAACAGAGTGCGCCGGGCATTGAAACCATCTTTACCGATGCCGGACAAATTGAGGTATTGGAAGCCGTGTTGAAGGCGGTGGATGCGGCCGAGCACGTACAGCCTGTCATCATGTTGGATGCGGAACTGGATGCAGTAACCGAACGGGTTGCGACTGGTGTTGATGACTATCGGGCCGGACTGAAAGAGTTATTCAGCAGCCGTGAAATCAAGATCATGAAGCATGATGATATCATCCGACAACTGGATGCCGGATCCAAACTGTTCAATGTGCTGTTACTGAAGACGAATATGACCATTCCTTATACGTCCGTATTTATTAAATTGGATTGCGGGTACTGGAGCGCTGAAAAAGAAGCTCAACTTCGTGAAACATTGGAGTTGGAGTAGAGGTATGAATATTACGAGACGTACCCGTTTATTTGTAGGATGAGCGGCCACAGCGGATTCTATGATTTACGGAAACGTATTGGAAGTAAACTGAGAGACGCCGACAGAAGGGGATATCGCTCAACATACCGGAGAGACTGAGTTGACTTCCCGCAACATCATGATGTGGCTGTTATAAAGCATTTTTTTGATGGAATAGTAACCGGAAATTTAGCCGGGAGAGTGTAACTGAAACAGAAATTATATAAAATCTCTCTTCGTACTCCGATGATTATCTCGGTGCAGAGGATTCTAAAAAAGGATGAGATGACAAAACGAGTGGGTTGGTGGATCGGATGGATTGGAATTGCCGCATTATCGGCGCAGGGGGGCGTAATCTGGGAAGAGGATTTTGAGAGCGCCTTGATCGGTGCCCGCTCAACGTTAAACAGTGATTTGCCGGGAACGGCAATTGCCAGTAAGAACGGTCAGGTGCTGGAAGTGGTTCCAGCGCCGGCGAATTGGATCGGGCATTCCGGGCAGGTGGCTGAAATTTCGACGGTGGGAAATCAATATGAAGCCATTGTCGCAAAAAACATGCCGATCACATTTCCCGCCGCCCCGACAAATACAACCTATACGCTGTCGTTTGATCTCTATATTCCTGCCACCCTGGCCAAGGATATTGGTGATATTCAGCCGAGGTTCAGCTTCAACGGTTCTACCGATGCCGGTTCAACGGATGCTTCTCAGGTGGAAAAAGACGCAGGCATTTACAACGTGGAATACACGGGGCAGATCAGGGATTTAATCACAACGATTTCACAGTGTGATGGGGCGGCTCCGTTTATTGGTTTTGATCAGGGCGCCAGTGCTGTTACCGGCATTGCCTATATTGATAATATCTCTTTTGAACTGGATGGGGTGGTTATTCCTCCTCCCTCCGCCAATTGGGATTTCAGCGATCTGCGTTCGCGAGAGATGGAGTCGACCCCGCTGGTGAAATGGCAACATTTTGGTCCGGGGATGTCGGGCTATATTGATAGTTTCTGGATTAACAATGGGGACCCCAATGCCATGTATGATGCGCTGGATATGGGGAACGGGCATGTGACGCTGAATCGCGGCGCGTATTGGACCAGCTATCGCGGAGTTGATGGGACGGGAGGTGATCCCGGCGGCGTTACGAGTGTTGATTTTTCCTATCAGGATCCAAACTTTGGACTGATGACCGGAAAAAATATGACCTATTCCACGACGGATCGTGGAAGATCATGGGACCGATTGGTTGATACGCATCCTGAAGCTGGAAACTCGCAGATGCATAGTGTCATCGCGGTAGATCCAGGAAATGATGATAATTGGTATATTGGTGCCGGTCAGAGCATGAATATTAAAGGTTGTCATTATAATCAAAACGGAATCACCAACTCGGGTAATTTTTCAGCAGGCTTTATCATGTATTCGAAAAACCGGGGTCGGACGTGGACGGAGGTTTCCACGCCTTTTCCATCGGATTCCAGTTTCAGTCGCATTATTGCGGACCCGCGAGATTCGAATCTTGTTTATGCTTCCTGTCAACACGGGGTCTACAAAAGTACTGATGGCGGCGTAAGCTGGGATAAGGTTGCCGGGAACGGGCTGCCGTATAATCAGCCGAGAGATATGGGTTTTTATTACAATGAAGAGGCGGATGAGTTCCTGCTCTATATTATTGAAATCACGCATTATGACATTGTGGGTTCGGATATCGTTACTTCAGGTGGTGTTTATCGCAGTGCCGATGGCGGAACCAACTGGGAGAACATGACGGGGGATTTAGCGATTGATTTGCCCCGGGTGAATTCATGGGGCTATCGCGAAAAATATTACCGTGCGGTATCATTCTGGTTGGAAATGGATCAAACGCTGTTCAAGAACACGTATAATCTTCCGACGAATACCTTCAGTCAGTTTCATCAAATGGCGGTGGATCCAACGAACAAAGATCGGGTCTATCTGGTGCATAACTTTAAGCACGATTTTTCATTTCCGCCCGGCAATATCTGGATGACGGAAAACGGCGGCACCAATTGGTTTGCTGCCGCGCGGGAAGGAACCTATTGGAAAAATGAAACGGACAAATCCTATTGGCAGTCACGCGCCGTTCAGCCGCTGGGCATTAATACCAAATTTGCTCACGTTGAGAAGGAGCACAACGAAGCGGATAATACAGGGTCCGGTCCGCGCTTTGTTCGGTGCAATCAGCTGGGCGAAATTTATACCTGTTTCGCGCAGCAGATGATGCGTTCTGTCGATAACGGTGCGACGTGGAATCAGATTGACGACGACGAAACTGAAGAGGGTAGCGGGCACTGGGTAGGTAGAGGGAATAGTAACCTGCCCGGAGAGACGTTCTGTCTGGATACCCGTACGCCGGGAATCTATCTATGGGGGAGTGGTGAACACGGGCTTTGGCGCAATACCGATGACGGGGATAAGGTTTATCCCGGAGCGATTGCCGTAGAGCAGCTAACCGGTCAGAGTCATGTCCAGTATGATTCTCTGTCCATGTCATCCATTGCGGTTCATCCGACCGATAATCAGAAAATTTATACGTTGCAGTTCCGTCAGGGGAATCGAGGAGCTTTAAGGTATTCACCGGATAACGGGGCCAGCTGGCAGACACTTTCAACACCGGTCAATTTTCCGGGATCAAATGATGTAATCTTCCAGCATTCGTTGCTGATTGATCATGAGGATCCAAACAATATGTACTTCTGCATTCCGCTTTCTGAGTGGCAACGTTGGTCGGGGGATTCGGTTTCCAATGGCCGACAGGTAACCGGAGAACCGGACTATTTTGGACAGGGAATTTATAAATCGACCAACGGAGGAATTGATTGGAACATGATCACGAATGGGATTCCAGCAGATAGCAGTGTGTATCGGATGGCCATGGATCCCATTGATCCGGAAATCATCTATGCGGCCTTAAACGAAACGCACGAGCGTAATCCGGGCGGGTTATTTAAGACTACGGACGGGGGAGCAAATTGGACTCGGGTTAACCTGCCGGGTAATGTGGTCAGTGTGAATCAGGTTCAGGTTCATAAAACGACGCGGGATATCTACATTGCCTGCGGCGCCTGGACGGATCATGGTGAAACCGGCGGTGGATTTGTGAGTCGTGATGGCGGCGAAAGCTGGGAGCTGCTGTTTGATATGCCGTATCTTCGGCATTTTTCCGCATCGTTGGCTGATCCGGATGTGATGGTTGCAAATGTCGATAAAGCGCAAAGCATAGGTTCGCGCAATCCCGGGGCTTATGTGTCCATCGATGGCGGAACCAAATGGTTTAAAATTAACTATCATCACGGCCAGCCGGAAGGGATTCGTAAAATTGAAGCTGACCCTCACAACCGTGATGTACTCTGGATGAGTCTGCACGGAACCGGTTTTTTCCGTGCGGATATTTCCGGGCTAAGAACAGGGAATGAACCATCCTTTTTCTGGGATTGGATGGAGGATTATGGCGAAAGCGATATTGCGGGGGATAGGGATGGCGACCAGTTTAATAACTATTCGGAGTTTATTGCCGATACCGATCCGGGCGATGAAAATGACTATTTTAAATTTGAATTTGTTTCGAACCAAGGGACTGGAGGTCAGATCCTGTTTGATTCCACGTTAAACAGAACTTATTCTGTTGAGTATGCCGAAGATCTCACAGGGGTTTGGTCGGTTTTAACCAACGGAATTTCTGGAACCGGTGGATCGATCGAGTTGTATGATACGAGCGATAAAACAAATCGCTTTTACAAAATTAAAGTTGAACTGGAATGACCTCATGCCTACCCGCTGCGGAATTAAATTTTTGATAAAAAACGGAAAACAGAAATGATTCGTTATGTAGGCTGTATTTTATCTGTGATGCTGTTCTTCGTATGCTGTAATGCGGAAGGGATTCCGCCACAGAAACAAAGTGTTCTTCATATTATGTCGTATAATATCAAGCATGGAGAGGGCATGGACGGGGAAATTGATCTGAAGCGAATTGCGGAGGTTATTTCCAGAACGAACCCTGAAATAGTGGCCTTGCAGGAGGTCGATAAAAACTGCAAAAGAAGTGGCGGGGTGGATCAGGCCCGGAAGCTGGGTGAGCTTTTAGGAATGGAGTTTCGGTTCGGGAAATTTATGAATTATCAGGGAGGTGAATATGGAATGGCCATTTTATCCCGGATCCCGATCGGTGAAACGGTCACTCACCCTCTTCCCGGCGGTACTGAACCGCGTTGTGCCCTGGAGGTTCGTATTCGTCCTGAAGGATATGCAGATCCTGTTTCTTTTGTGTGTATCCATAATGACTGGAAGAACGAAACCAACCGGGTAAAACAGGTCAAGGCGTTGGTTTCATCGTTAGCAACGAATGACAACCCCATCATTCTTGCGGGCGATTTTAATGGCGAACGAACTGATGCTTCGATGATTTTTCTGGAACACGCTCAATGGACGATTCTTGACAAGAATGGAGAGAAAACGTGGCCGTCTGATCGGCCCGAGGTTGAAATCGATTTCTTCGCAGTGCGGGGATTTTCGGAAACACCGGTTGAGCATGGTGTGGTTCATGAAGCCATTGCCTCGGATCACAGGCCCATCTTTGCGGTTATCAGCCCGAGGAACAAGGGTTCCCGTTAGGGGGTGGACTTATGCTCTATTACTCATCAGAGAGGGTGTTCATCTCATGAACCTCGAAAGATCAGGTACGCGTCTTCTCGGTTCAGCTAAGGATGCTACGCGGCGCAAAGAGCGCATCTTTGCGGGCTTTCGGGAATAACACCACGGGGCGGATCGGCAGCGGTTGACTTTGACGACGGCGAAGTATTGAAACGAATCATGAAACATCGCGATGGATCGGTGCTCATCTTTAGTACGGGCAACGGCATTACGGATGAAAACGTTGCCGGCAGGCTGATCGGTCAAACGAAAGACGGGTGCCGGTTGTCGGGTTCTCGGAGTTTAGCGCTGAACAGTGTTTTTATCGGGGCAGGTTCATGCGTGTTATCCTCTGCGAAAACTTCGGGGCGTGGTGCCGTTCTGTTTCTTGAACAGACGGGAAAAATAGTTGGCGTCGCGATACCCTGAGGCCCAGGCGACTTCGGCAATGGAAAGAGACGTTTCGCGTAGCAACCTTTTCGCCTGTTCCATGCGTAGTTCCGTGAGATATTCAATGGCGGTCTTGCCGACTTCGCGCGAGAACCGGGCGGAGAGGCTGTCGGCATTGCAGTTTAGCTGTCGTGCTATATGCATAATTGACAGGTCTGTAGAACCCAGTTCGGCAAACAGCAGGTCCATGCAACGGGCGACCATGGGAGAAACTCCGGGTTTCGGTTTAGAAACAACCCGTTCATACTCTTCGAGTATCAGTCCAAGATATGCCCGATAAAGATGCGGAGCAACAAGCGATCCATGGTTAAAAGAATCTGCCGTTTCAGCCAGCAGATCGCTCAGATATTTGGCTTTATTGCTGGCACAGCTTTTGATCGGTATGGCGCCGGGCCGGTCGTACCAGCAATGACAACCTAACACGATAAAGCGGTCTGTATCATGCGCAATGACGATGTTCGCAAACGAATCACTCTCACCACGCTCCTCATGAGGGATGCCGGCAGGCATAATGCAGATTTCTCCTGCATTCAGTATGAAAATTTCGTCGCCGCATCGAAAATGGTTTTTTCCAGCGAGTTGAATGAAAATTTCCGGGTAAGCATGGAAAAAGCTCCGCGTGGTTGGCGTATAAGGTCTTTCCTTGCCGGGAATATGGACCTTTGGGATTTTTTCAGCGGCAAAGAGATCGGCCAGAACGTCTCTGGCCTCGTTCTCCATCATAGTCGGATTGTTAAATGTCAGCGTTGCAATCACGATGTAAGAATAGTGCTAAAATATAATAAGACTCCAGTTTTTTGTTCTGGGGATTTCAGACGCCTTCAGTAACTGTGTTTAACAGAGGTCCGTTAAGGTCGCGAAGAAAGTGATAGACACTTCTTTCAGAACACGTTGCGGTCCAGATATTGGAAATTATATGGAGCATGGACATGAAGTTGAATCGAAGAAATGGATTAAAGGCCGGAGTGGCAGCCGGAACTGCATTCAGTTTTATTCCGGGGCGTGTGCTGGGCGCTAACGAACAGGTGAATTTGGCCGTTGTGGGTTCCGGGGGAATTTTTAAATGGACGCTGATGGATATCGAGCGTGTAGCGAATGTGAATCTTGTGGCTTTTTCGGATGTGGATCAAAGCGAGCGGGTGACGGAGACGATTAAAAACTATGCGGACAAGCCGCTCTATGTTGATTTTCGGGAGATGCTCGACAAGCATCCGGAGATTGATGCGGTGATCGTTTCTACACCCGACCATACCCATCATTATATCGGTGCGTATTGCATGAAGGCGGGCAAGCATGTGTATGTCCAGAAGCCGTTGGCTCATAATATTGCAGAGTGTCGTGACTTTATGCGGCTGGAAAAAGAGACCGGTGTGGTCTGTCAGATGGGCAACCAGGGCCATTCGGGCGTTGGGATCAAAATTATGGAGCAGTGGATCAATGCCCGATCTTTGGGAGAGATTACTGAACTTCATGCATGGTGCCGTCAGGTGCGCAGTGTTGGAGATAAAAGACCCGCGGCGGATCCGATCCCGGAAACGCTGGATTGGGATAAATGGCTGGGACCGGCCGCGAAGGTGGATTACAGCCGGTGGTATCAGCCGGGACACTGGCGCAACTGGTTTGAGTTTGGAACCGGCACCATGGGGGACTGGTTCTGCCATAACGCCGATGCGCCGTATACTCTGTTAGGGCTGGATTGTCCGAAATCGGTTGAGGTTGCAGCGAGCTCCGGCAAGAAAAAGCTCTCTTTCCCGGAACATTCCCAGGTTACGTTTGTCTTTGATCATCCAACGACCGGCAAAGAACTGAAGATGCATTGGTATTCCGGCAAACAGTTTGGGCCTCCTATACCGAAAGGCATGGAAGAAGATGCGCGATTTAAGGAAGCGTGGGGCGGAAGCATGTTTGTCGGTTCAAAAGCAACCGTGCTTACGGGGCCTTACTGCAGGTCTCCGCGCATTATTCCGGAAGAACTTCACCGGGAAATGGCAAAGGATCTGCCGCGCTATAAAGAAAAACGGTCCGGTCATGTCCAGAACTGGATCAACGCCATTCGCGGCGGGGAAAAGGCGAATTCTCATTTCGACTATGCGGGGCGTCTGACGGAGACGATGCATTGGGGGAATATTGCGTTGCATCTGGGGCGTGATCTCAGGATTGATCCAAAGACGCGTCGTATTATCGGCGATAGAGAGGCCTCCCGCATGATGAGCTGGCCGGCGCCACGTGAAGGATGGACCGTTTAACAAATTCGTTTAAGTGTTTTATTTTTTGAAATGCGGAGTGTTCGGAATCTGATTTCTGATATTGCGGAGGCTCTACTGATATGAGGAGAAAAAATGGAGAGGTTGGTGTTTAGTTTAAGCCTTGTACTGGCTGTCGCATCGGTTGGCGCCGAGGAAGGATTCCATGTTTATGAGGTGACGGGGAATTATTCGCATACTCCGTTGGTTCCGGGGTCGAAGTATCAGGTGCATCAGCTGGATCGTCCGCAACCGCCGCGTGTGATTCCCGGGGCGTATGAGGAGCAGGCGATATCGGCTGCACCGTCGGATGCCATCATTCTTTTTGATGGCTCATCGCTGGATGAATTCGGAAAGTCAGACTGGACGATTGTCGATGATTATGTTGTAGCCGGTAAAAAATCGCTTACGACGAAACGGGCATTCGGAGATTGTCAGCTGCATATTGAGTGGCGCACTCCGGATCCAGAGATCGGAGAACAGATGATCGGTAACATGGGCAACAGCGGGATCTATTTCATGTGGATGTATGAGTTGCAGATTTATGATTCATACAGCAGTAAAAACTATCCGGATGGTTCGGCTGGTGCGATCTATGGACAAACTCCTCCTCTGGTCAACGTTTGCCGCAGGCCGCGCGAGTGGCAGACCTATGATATCATTTTTACTGCGCCAATATTTGATGGTGATCAGTTGCTGAAGCCTGCCCGCATGACGGTCTTTCATAATGGGGTTCTGATTCAGAATGATACCGAAATTCTCGGAAAGACAGAGCACCAAAAAGCGCCTGCCTACAAACCGCATGGACCGATCGGCCCGATCGGATTGCAGGGTTATAAAAGCCCGGTCGAGTATCGAAATATCTGGATTCGTGATTTGTCGGCTCAGAGTCAATAAAAGCGTGGTCGGTGCGGAAATGATCGGGAATTAGATTAGTAGAATTTTTTTCTGATCTTCAGCTTCTGCAGTTTTTCATCCGGCAGTTCGGTATAGATTTCAAAATGGACACTGGCTATGGAATTTGTCTGTTCCGTTCCGCTGTCCAGCAGGGCGGCGCGGCAACGGAAAGTGGCTGATCCGGCGGGGAGATCGTAGGCAATAACAGAAGTGGCGTGGGTTGAGAGGCCTTTTTCATACTCCTTTCCATTGACCCGAATGGGACCGCCGTACAGACCGGTGTTGATTCGGGACTGATGCCAGCCCGATTTGTTGAGAACCGGGGTATACTGTGTCAGATCCTGCGTTTCGGCTCCGATGATTTCGGGATTCAGCCAGACCACATGATCGTAGCGGTTATTGTCGTTGCCGTTTCCGGTTACGAGATAGATCTTTTCTGCGCCTTGAAGGTCGACTTCAATGTCAACACCCTGTCCCGGGGTTGAAGCGGTAATTAACGGGCTGCGATAGATTGGTGTCCCGGATGTGCGAACGGCAATGCCCTTGTCTGATTTTGATATGGCATAGTTATTTGCCGCTACGTCAGCTGCCTGTCGGTCTGGCTGCTCCATTCGGACGACCCCTTCTTTTACTTCAAGCAGTGTGGAAACATCGGAGGAATGAATTTCAAACTGTGTGCCGAGTACGGTGGCTTTCGAATCTTCGGTTATAATCTGCATGGGTTTTCTATGCGGCTGCTTCTGAATATCTCCACTGAGAAGCCCGGCATAGAGGTGAATATGTTTTGCGCGATGGCGGTCAACCAGTTTGATATAGGATTGATCCCGAAGGTTGATAATGGATTTGTCCGGATAGATGATGTCGACCTGGCCGTTTTGTTCCACGAAGATCTGATCGCCGCTGAAAACGGGAGTGCCGGGGTTTATTGAAACTTTTATTTCATCCCGGATCAGAAATGCACTGCCCAGTCGTTGAGTTACCTTGGCAATAGGCCGGGAAGGGGACGGTTTGGTCAGAAAGAAGAAGCTGAGCAGAATGATAATCTGAGCCGCAAGAGCCAGTCCCCAAATCAACGAAAGGCGCCGCTTCTTAACTGGAGGAGATTTGTGAAGAGTCCGGAGAATATCCT
Organism: Pontiella agarivorans; assembly: GCF_034531395.1. Classification (NCBI taxonomy): domain Bacteria; kingdom Pseudomonadati; phylum Kiritimatiellota; class Kiritimatiellia; order Kiritimatiellales; family Pontiellaceae; genus Pontiella; species Pontiella agarivorans. Next base: position 107,905 of record NZ_JARVCO010000008.1, read on the forward strand.
GTTCAATTTCTGATGGGGCTAACTCACGTATCGCGGCATCCACCTGCTTTTCGAGTTCAGCATAATCGGAGTTTGCAAGCAGTGCCGTCATGCCGTGCAGATGCAGCGCGTCAGTCAGCTGCTGAGCAACTTCAGGGGTTGTATTCAATAACGCCTTCAGTTCCAGCAGTTCGGCTTCATTGAGATTTTCATCGATAAAACGTTCAATCAGTTGATGTGCTCTGCTGTTCATGGTACGAGCCCTTGTTCAATGCATTTTTTCAATTGGTTTCGAATGCGGTATAGACGGCTGCTGATAGCGTCTTCCGTGGTCTTAAGTCGTTTAGCGATTTGTATCACGGGTTCCCGTTTAAAGTAACGGGCCTCGACCAGCTTCGCCGTACTTCCGGATTGTTTTCCGAGACACAGATTGAGTTGTTTTAACACCGATTCCGTTTTGTGATTGGGGGCTAGAGAGGGGGCGGGAAGCTGTTCTATGATTTCCTCCCGCAGCCGGTTTACCATATTTTTCTGGCTGTAGTGTTTTCGCAAGTGGCTCAGCATTTTATTGCGGGCAATGGCTTTCACCCAGGCGCGAAAACTTAATTCCGGATTGAAGGTCTCCAGGTTCCAGTAAACCGCAACGAAAATTTCCTGCGACAGCTCTTCAATATCTCGGAAATCAGAAAGGTGCCCGCTAAGGTAGGCACGTACCATCGGGCCGAATTCCTGAATAATCTTTTTGAATTCAGCCTGATTTCCTTTTTTGATCTGCATGATGGTGTCTGAAACCGTATCCATATGTCCTCTGTATGACGTCCTACTAACCTGTTCGAAATCATTCCGGGAATCCGTCGGAATTTATTGAATTTTTCAAAAAAGATGAAATTTAAACGACGGATTACCGCGTGTTCCGCAAATCATTAAGTGTTGTTGGTAATCATACATATAAGGGTAATGATATGGAAAATATTAAAATAGTGAAGCTGTTCTGCATTGCCATGCTCTCCGGCACGGTGTCTGCGGACGTGTTAACCATTAAAAATGACTATTTAACGGTTGCTTATCAGAAAACCGAAAACAGACTGGTGATCAAGGCGGCGTATACTCAGCGCGCATTTCTGAATGGACCGTGGTCTGCCCGCCGGGCATCGTCTGCAGAAACGGCTTCATTATCTCATGCTGTTTTCGGGGATGGGGAATCTATCAATCTGCATTATCCGGATGGGCGGGTTGACCGGATCATGCTTTTTGAACAAAGCGAATTTGTTTTCTTTCAGCCGACGATCGTTAATCAAACCGAAAAAGATATTTCTCTGCAGAAGGTGGAACTGTTTGATGCTGTTCTTAACCTGTCTGAACCGGCTGCGTCTTTGAAAGCGCTGGGTACGGCCGGTCTGACTCCGGTTGACGGACATCCCGGCAGTTATATGTTTCTGGCTATTGCCGATCCGGATTCCCGCAACGGTGTGGTCGGGGCCTGGCTTTCCAGTGAGCGGGGAAGCGGAATTGTTTTCAGTGGAAGGGATGAGGACAAGGCCTCACTCAAAGCGCGTATCGATTATGGCCGCCTGCTGATCAAGCCGGGCGACGCTGCAGAAGGAGAAATCTTTGTCATCGGGCAGTTTGATGACGCCCGCCTTGGTCTTGAAAAATATGCGGACCTCGTTGCGCAATATTATGACATCCATTTGTTACCGCAGGTTGACGGTTATTGCACCTGGTACAGTCGTCCCAACGGGCGTGCGGGCGATGAAAAAAGTATTCTCGAACTTTCAGAGTTTGCGAAAAAAGAGCTTAAGCCCTATGGACTCGATTTTATCCAGATCGATGATTACTGGCAGGAGGGGAAACGACGCAACGGGCCAGCCAAAGTGTTCGATCGGGTGGCACCGAACGGCCCGTATAAAGGCGGCATGAAACCGGTTGCGGAAGGAATTTCCAATATGGGATTAATGCCAGGGATCTGGTGGATGCCGTTTGCCGGAGATCATGAGGATCCTTATTATGCGGATAAAATGGATTGGTTTACCAAAAAAAAGGATGGCACGCCCTATCACACGCCTTGGGGCGGAACAGCATTTGATTTGACAAATCCAACGGTGCGATCCTTTGTTGGTTATCTGTCCAAGCTAATGGCAAAGGAGTGGGGTTATACCTATTTTAAGATGGATGGCATCTGGATGGGAACATCCACGAAACAGATTTATGTGAACAATGGATATAACGGGAAGGATGATCTAGGTACACAGATCGTGCATAATCCCTATATGACGCCGATTGAAGCGTATCGGGCCGGATTTAAGGACATTCGTGATGCGGCGGGTGACGATATTTTTTTACTTGGATGTTGTATCAGCCAGAACATGCGGTCGTTTGGGGCCTCTTTCGGATTGGTGGATGCCATGCGGGTGGGACCGGATAATAATACCCGATTCACGCCTCTCATGCGGGGTCCCTGGCATGGATCAAACCGTTACTTCCTGCATCGTAGAGTTTGGTATAATGATCCCGATCCGATGTATGTGCGCAAAAGTGTGCCGATGGATCATGCACAACTGATTTGTTCATGGATCACGATTTCCGGTCAGCTCAGTATGTCGAGTGAGTGGTATCCGAATCTGCCGTCGGAACGCCTGGATCTTCTGAAACGGAGTTTGCCGAATCACGGGCTGCTGGCACGTCCGGTCGATCTGCTGGAAAACCCTTTAGCCAAAATCTGGCTGCTTCAGGATGATTGCTCCGGGCTGAAACGTAACACTATCGGTCTATTCAATTGGAATGAGTTTAAAGCGGAGCAGATTGATTATCCGCTTTCACGGTTAGGATTGGATCCTGAAAAACAATATATCGCTTTCGACTATTGGAATGACCGATTGCTTCAACCTTTCAGTAAAAACCTCTCTGCCGAGTTGCGGCCAGCCAGTTGTCGGGTTTTATCGGTACTCGAAGTGGCTCCTTACCCGCAAGTGATCTCGACCTCACGTCACATTACACAGGGTATTGTTGATATCAGCCGCGAAGCATGGAAACCCAAAAAGAATCAGCTTATGGGTACGAGCCAATTGGTAGCTAACGATCCCTATGAACTCAGGATCGTGGTTCCAACCGGACGTGATTCATGGAAACTAACTGGATTCAGTGTAGGGAATGATCAGGTGCGCGTCGTATCGAAGGAACAGGACGGCCCGATTATCCGGGTTGAACTACTTGCAGAAACCGGTCAGTCGGTCGATTGGTCAGCCACGTTTAAACGCGCAGCGGAAAAGTCCAGGGCTCCTGTCGAAGTCAGCGGATTAGAGGGAACGGGATCCTATAAGGCTATTAACTTGGCTTGGAATGCTGTGCCTGAATGTACCTATATGGTCCGACGCAGTGATGGGCGATTATTTAAACCCGCAGCGAATCATTTGGAAGATTGGGATATTCAATCCGGAAAAACCTACACCTATGAGGTTTGTGCCATGAATATCGAGGGTGTTACGGGCGATGCTGCCGCGCTAAAGGTGTCCACTCCTCAGGTTCCTATACGACCAGCCGTTCCGCCCGCTCCCGAGATCTCGATTACGACGCTCAAGCCGGTAGAGGTGAAAACGAGTAAATGGAATAAAATGCAGGTTAATCAATCGGCGAAGAAGACCTCCCTGATATTGGACGGACAGCAATATGAGGATGGTATTGGATTGTTTGATCAGTCACTGCTGGTCTATTCCATCCCCCAAGGCGCCAAGCGGTTTGTTGCTGTTGCGGGCATTGATGATGCCGAAAAGAATAATCCCTATTCCAGCGTTGTTTTTGAAGTCTACGGCGATGTGAAAGAGATGGGCGAATCTCCGGAGCTATTGGGAAAAAGTCCCAAACTCTGCAGGGATACCCTCCGCACCTGGTGTTTTGATGTGGAACTGTCCGAACGCCAACGTGAGGTCCGCCTGGTCGTCACCACCGCCGGAGATGGCAATACAGGTGATTTTGCAAATTGGGTAAACGCC
>NZ_JARVCO010000009.1 GCF_034531395.1 Pontiella agarivorans
AAATAAAAACCGGCTGCGTGCTACTCTCCCAGGGTCTACCCCCTAGTACCATCGCCGCTGAGGCCCTTCACTTCTGTGTTCGGAATGGGAACAGGTGTTTCCTCCTCGCTATGGCAACCGGAAAATCTTCTAAAATCTACAACTGCATAGTATTGAAATAACGACAACAACGACATGTATAACTTCACGGTTTGTCTGTACGACCGACTTTTGCAAACAGTCGACTTAAAACCTTTCTCTTCCTTCCGGAAGAAAAAATTAAGATCAAGCCTCACGGCTAATTAGTACTGGTCAGCTTCATACATCACTGCACTTTCACATCCAGCCTATCAACGTCCTAGTCTTGAACGAGCCTTGAGATGGCATAAAGCCAAAGGGAAGTCTTATCTTAGAGGGGGCTTGGCACTTAGATGCTTTCAGCGCTTATCCTTCCCATGCGTAGCTACCCAGCGATGCCGTTGGCACGACAACTGGAACACCAGAGGCATGTTAATCCTGGTCCTCTCGTACTAAGGAGTAATCTCTTCAAACTTCCTGCGCCCACGGCGGATAAGGACCAAACTGTCTCACGACGTTCTGAACCCAGCTCGCGTACCGCTTTAATGGGCGAACAGCCCAACCCTTGGGACCTTCTCCAGCCCCAGGATGCGATGAGCCGACATCGAGGTGCCAAACGATTGCGTCGATGTGGACTCTTGGCAATCATCAGCCTGTTATCCCCGGAGTACCTTTTATCCGTTAAGCGATGGCGCTACCACTAGCTACCACCGGATCACTTAGACCTGCTTTCGCACCTGCTCGACTTGTGGGTCTCGCAGTCAAGCACCCTTATACCTATACGCTCTTCGCACGATTGCTGACCGTGCTGAGGGTACCTTTGTGCTCCTCCGTTACTCTTTGGGAGGAAACCGCCCCAGTCAAACTGACTCCCAGACACTGTCCGATGCCCCGATTCAGGGGATCATCGTTAGAATTTCAATAAATCAAAACTGGTATTTCACCAATGGCTCCACACGTCCTGACGAACATGCTTCAAAGCCTCCCAGCTATCCTACATATGAAGTACCAAAACCCAATGTCAGGTCACAGTAAAGGTTCACGGGGTCTTTCCGTCCTGCCGCGGGTATCCGGCATTTTCACCGGAACTACAACTTCACCGAGATTGTTGTTGAGACAGTGCGAAGATCGTTACACGATTCGTGCAGGTCGGAACTTACCCGACAAGGAATTTCGCTACCTTAGGACCGTTATAGTTACGGCCGACATTCACCAGGGCTTCGGTTCAGAGCTTCGAATCAAGTTCTAACCCCTTGCCTTAACCTTTTGGCATTGGTCACGTGTCACACCATATACTTCCTCTTGCGAGTTCGCATAGTGCTATGTTTTTGATAAACAGTCGCCTTCGCCTCTTCACTGCGCCTCGAATTAACGTTACAAGTAAATTGCTAGCCAACTCGAGGACCCCTTCTTCCGAAGATACGGGGTTAATTTGCCGAGTTCCTTAACAACTTTTCTCTCGCGCGCCTTGGTATACTCTACCCTCCCACCTGTGTCGGTTTTGGTACGGTCACCTTACATTCAACGTTTAGAAGCTTTTCTTGGCAGTACAGCATCAGCCAATCCCCTTTGCTCATAGAGCTCAGAGTCCCATCAGATCTCAGGCAAACATGTGCGGATTTTCCTACACAATACCCTACATCTTTAGACCGGCATTTCCAATCGCCGGCTGACCTAGCCTGCTGCGTCCCTCCTTCACTCATGTACGGCGGTACAGGAATATTAAACCTGTTTCCCATCGACTACGCTTTTCAGCCTTGCCTTAGGGGCCGACTAACCCTTCGCGGACGAACCTTCCGAAGGAAACCTTAGGATTTCGGCGGTGTGGATTCTCACCACACTTATCGTTACTCATGTCTGCATAATCACTTGTGTACAGTCCAGGTCGGCTTCCACCTTCCCTTCAACCCGGTACACAACGCTCCCCTACTGCTTTAACAGTAGTTAAAACCCGCAGCTTCGGCAGATAGTTTGAGCCCCGATCATTTTCGGCGCCAAACCTCTCGACCAGTCAGCTATTACGCTTTGTTTAAATGGTGGCTGCTTCTAAGCCAACATCCTGGCTGTCTTCGAGATCTGACATCCTTCTCCACTTAACTATCATTTAGGGGCCTTAGCTGGCGGTCTGGGCTGTTTCCCTCTCGACTACGGAGCTTATCCCCCGCAGTCTGACTCCCGATGTGACGTTCACGGTATTCGGAGTTTGAAAACTCTCAGTACCCCGGGAGGGGCCATCGAGTACTCAGTGCTCTACCTCCGTGAATTGCATTCATCGAGGCTATCCCTCAAGGTATTTCGGGGAGAACCAGCTATCACCTGGTTTGGTTAGCCTTTCACTCCGACCCACAGGTCATCCAAACGTTTTTCAACACGTACTGGTTCGGTCTTCCACTTCCTATTACAGAAGCTTCATCCTGCCCATGGGTAGCTCACCAGGTTTCGGGTCTACCGCAGGCGACTAAGGCGCGCTATTAACACTCGCTTTCGCTTCGGCTCCACATCGAAGATGCTTAACCTTGCCACATACGGTAAGTCGCAGACTCATTATGCAAAAGGCATGCGGCCACCCCGTAGGGCTACCACAGTTTGTAAGTGCACGGTTTCAGGTTCTATTTCACTCCCCTCCAGGGGTTCTTTTCACCTTTCCCTCACGGTACTAGTTCACTATCGGTCTTCAGTTAGTATTTAGCCTTAGGAGGTGGGCCTCCTGTATTCAGTCAGAGTTTCACGTGTTCCGACCTACTCGGGATACCACTAGGGCTCATCACGATTTCGCTTAAGGGGCTATCACCCGCTATGGCTCAACTTTCCAGTTGATTCTGCTATCGATCAAAGTCCCACATTGTGGTCCACACCACACCCTGTAAACAGGATGTTTTGGGCTGTTCCGCGTTCGCTCGCCACTACTTACGGAATCACTTTTGTTTTCTTTTCCTCCGGTTACTAAGATGTTTCAATTCACCGGGTATCGCCTCTACGCACTATTTTATTCATACGCAGATAACAGAGCATTACCTCTGCTGGGTTTTCCCATTCGGAAATCGCCGGGTCAAAGAGTTTTTGCCTCTCACCGACGCTTATCGCAGCTTAACACGTCCTTCATCGCCTACTGAAGCCAAGGCATTCACCGTACACCCTTAGTAGCTTGATCAAATCAAGGTCACTAAAAATTAAGTAACATATATAAAGTATACATGCGCTTGTTGCAGTTATTCAATACTATGCAATTGTCAAAGAACACTCCGCTCAATGCGGAAAAGTCTGATCGTAAAATTTATTCAAGGACCTTTGAATGGTGGGCGTGACAGGAGTCGAACCTGTGACCTCATCCTTATCAGGGATGCGCTCTAACCAACTGAGCTACACGCCCATTTCAAAAAATGGTGGAGGTAAACGGGATCGAACCGATGACCTCCTGAATGCAAATCAGGCGCTCTCCCAGCTGAGCTATACCCCCAGTTTGGTCCAAAATCTTACGTGAATAACTCATAAGAGAATCCATTTTTGAAGCGCTTAGCTCCAGAAATGGTGCGGTTTGTTATGCCTAAACCTTGTGGCAGACCTTTCGATTTGCCGCATCCCGAAGGATGATACCCTAGGTCCGATTTTACAATCGGCCTTCTCCTTAGAAAGGAGGTGATCCAGCCACTGGTTCCCCAACGGCTACCTTGTTACGACTTCATCCCAGTTATCAATCACACCTTAGGCGCCTTCCTCCCTTGACGGGTTGGATCAACGACTTCGGGTGCAACTGACTTCCATGATGTGACGGGCGGTGTGTACAAGACCCGGGAACGTATTCAAGGCGTCGTAGCTGATACGCCTTTACTAGCGATTCCAACTTCACGCAGTCGAGTTTCAGACTACGATCCGAACTGGGGGATGTTTTGAGGATTTGCTCCACCTCGCGGCTTAGCTTCCCACTGTACATCCCATTGTAGCACGCGTGCAGCCCTGGACATAAGGACCATACTGACTTGACGTCATCCCCACCTTCCTCTGGCTTTCACCAGCAGTCTGTTTAGAGTTCCCGCCATTACGCGCTGGCAACTAAACACAGGGGTTGCGCTCGTTGCGGGACTTAACCCAACACCTCACGGCACGAGCTGACGACAGCCATGCAGCACCTGTCTAGCACCCTCGAAGGCTATGTCCCTTTCGGGTCATATGCAGCTAGATGTCAAGCCCAGGTAAGGTTCTTCGCGTTGCATCGAATTAAGCCGCATGCTCCACCGCTTGTGCGGGTCCCCGTCAATTCCTTTGAGTTTTAATCTTGCGACCGTACTCCCCAGGCGGTGCGCTTAATGCGTTAGCTCAGGCACGGATGGGGGTAAAGCCACCCACGCCTAGCGCACACCGTTTACGGTTAGGACTACAGGGGTATCTAATCCCTTTCGCTACCCTAACTTTCGTCCATGAGCGTCAGTATCTGTCCAGAGAAGCGCCTTCGCCGCCGGTGTTCCACTTGATATCTACGCATTTCACCGCTACACCAAGTGTTCCCTTCTCCCCTCCAGTACTCTAGTCTTGCAGTTTCGAATGCAATTCAACGGTTGAGCCGTTGGCTTTCACATCCGACACACAAGACCGCCTGCGGACCCTTTACGCCCAGTAAATCCGAACAACGTTCGCCACCTCTGTATTACCGCGGCTGCTGGCACAGAGTTAGCCGTGACTTCCTCTGCAGGTACTGTCAAATGGCTTTCGTATTAAGAAAACCATCTTTCCTCCCTGCTGACAGGAGTTTACAACCCAAAGGCCGTCTTCCTCCACGCGGCGTCGCATGTTCACACTTCCGTGCATTGACAATGATTCTCGACTGCAGCCTCCCGTAGGAGTCTGGACCGTGTCTCAGTTCCAGTGTGGCTGATCATCCTCTCAGACCAGCTACCCGTAAGCCTTGGTGAGCCGTTACCTCACCAACAAGCTGATAGGAAATGGGCTTATCTCCTTGCGACAGGTTCCGAAGAATCCCCGCCTTTATATAAGGTGCTATGCAGCACCTGAACACATCCGGTATTAATCATCGTTTCCGATGGCTGTCCCGAACAAAGAGGCAAATTACCCATTTATTACTCACCCGTTCGCCGCTCTCATCTAAAACTTCTCTTCCGAAGAATTGAAAAATTAGAATCCCGCTCGACTTGCATGCCTAATCCACGCCGCCAACGTTCGTTCTGAGCCAGGATCAAACTCTCCATCAAATTTTAATAAAATTGATCAGGTTCAAATCCTGTTTCGTATAATTATTCGCATATTTAAAACTCGCTTGCCCCGAGGGGCAATCGACAAAGTTTCAAAGCATTGGCTATAACAAACCGCACCACTTCTGATTCGAAGCGATGCTTCTTACATGTTGTCATATTTCTTATGAGTTATTCTGTTTTCAAAGATCAAA
>NZ_JARVCO010000011.1 GCF_034531395.1 Pontiella agarivorans
TGCTCCGTACGAATCGCATAATGATGAAAACGCAAAACCTCCTTCACCTGCTCCATCAACTTTAATTTTGGATCCGGACGAAACCGCGCACTGCCGCTCATACAACCCTCCAATATCTGATATCACCTATTTTCACCCGTCCATATTGCATATTAAACAAGCAACTTTTACTTTTTTTGTCTTTATACGTTCAATATCGTGTTATTCAATAAATGCAAGTAGTACACAAGGTCATATCACCCCAGATAAAGAGAACCCGAACCAACTGTTGGAACCACAAATGAATTCCTCTGAATACAAAATGATGACAGCTAAACCGAATGTTCTTCGGAGGTCATTTGTTGAGGAAACCATCAGTGCTCTAACCCAGACTGATTCAAATAAACTAATCCAAATATTGGAAGAGCAGTTGCAGCACCCAAGCATTCCCAAACCGAATGAATTTGCTGGATCAAAATTGGATGAATGGATTGAGCTGAGTATCAGCGAGATAACAACAGAAGAAATTGTAGAACAAATGGGCTTTCTTGAGGTTGCCCATGTTTCCAAGGAAGGTGAAACCACACCATTGGCATCCAAATTTGGTGCCATGCTTGATGTTTGGAATACATATGAAAAATAACTGTTCCAACCAGAAATTGGAGCCTACCGTGAAAACGCTGGTCACACATGCAAAGTTTACGTGCACGGCGGCTCACTTTTAACATTGGAACAACTCACTTGGCTGCATAAAAATTCAATAAATCAGATTTGCAGACAATTCACCGGACAACCTGCTCAGCAGCGGACTTCCTGCTGTGCCCGGACAACCTGCAAAGAACCGTAGAAAACCTGAGATACTGACTTGCTCAAAACAGAGTCTTTTCCAACCAGTGGTTCGAGTTTACGGTGGCCAACGCCTGTTGATTAAGTAAAGTTTATGTTCACCGAAACTCACCCATTAACGTTGGAAACAAAAAGGAATAAAATGAAAACCAAGCTACTTCTTTCACTCCTCGCCATATCCATAGGCTCGCTCTGTTATGCAGAATCAAAAGTTATCCCTGAAGCCCAAAAGCTCCATCTCGACCTCTATACGATTCAGTTCACATTAGCTGAACTCAATGAGGACTTCCAAATGATGGAAATATTTCCCACAAACGTTACAACTGCTACCAATGCTACAGTTGAATACAAGCCCATGTCAGAAGAGAAACACAGACTGATTGCTGAAGCCCTAATGAAAAGGAAGCAAAATGGAGAACTCACAGATCAAAGCCCTGCTTTAGCTCAGGCATCCCCAATAGTTGATAGAGTAAAGAAATCGAACCCAAGTTACAGCAGTTTTGCAACTATTTACACGAAACCAGGTGCTGAGTTCTCTACTGAAAATTTAAAAGGGAAATTCGATTCTAAGTCTAATACCCTCAATATATTAGAAATGAACCTGCCTGAGTATGAAATCACGCAACCGCTAACAATTGCCGCCAACTCTTCCGAATGGACAGCTCTTTTCTTTGGAGGAAAGATTATAAGCGGAAAAGAGAAAAAATATTGCGTGTTGGTAAAAACTTACGCACCTCAAAAATAATTTTCCAACCAGCAGGTGGAGCCTACGCTGAAAACGCCCGTTGAGTCAGGCAAACAACAAGGCAGCGCGGCTCACCCGTAACGTTGGACTGAGGAAATAAATTGATCTGTGACAAAGTTAAGTTTGGAGAGATAATCAATTCAGATTCTCCGAAAAAACAAGCAGCTCAACCGGAACAAACAAGCTGATTCTCCGGAACAAAAATCAAAAGTTCCGAACATCGGAAAAATTGACGAACAGAGATCGGTTGAGTGAACAAACCAAAATCCAGTGAAGATGTGAAAGAATTCCAATCATCGGAAATACAGAAACCATTCAACTGAAATAAAAAAAGTCCAACCAGTGGGTGGAGCCTACGGTGAAAACGCCTGTTGATTAAGTAAAGTTTGTGAGCACCGGCGGCTCACCCATAACGTTCGACTGAATAAATAAAATGACAATTCTACATCCACATGAAGGCAAAGATTATTTCAAAGCCCATCAGTATTCTTCCGACCATCGGAAACAAATCGAGCAGAGTACAATCTGTGGTTGCTTCTATTGTTTGGCAAAATTCAAGCCAAGTGCGATTGAGGAATGGATTGATGAAAATGATGATGAAGTAGGACAAACTGCATTATGCCCGAGATGCGATATAGATTCAGTAATAGGATCAGAATCTGGTTTCGAGATAACAGATGACTTATTGAAGAAAATGAACAAGTATTGGTTCTAAATAACAAAAATGGTCGAACCAGGGGTTGGACTTTACCGTGAAAACGCCGGTTGATTCGGTCAGAGTTTATTTCCACGGAAAGTCATCCCGAACGTTCTGCTGAGATAAAATGAGAATATTTTCAATACCAGCAATCATCATAACCCTGAGCCTGTTGTTAATTGCGTGTTCGGAGAATAAAATGGAACTACCCGATCCTTGGCCTTTTGACCAACCACCTAATTGTGCCGTGTTTACAACCACACATGTCATCAAAGATGGAGAACCAATCACACATATTTTTCATGATGAAGATGATCACGGGTGGCAATTTCACTACGCAGGAGAAAAGGCCACTGGGGATATGATGATCGTAGCTCTAAAAGAGGTTTACTATTTGGATCGAACGATTATCGAGGTCGCTGATTTACCCCCTGGCTGGGAGGCCAGTCGTGCTCAAATTGGGGAAACTTGGATACGAGAAAAATCAAAATAAGCAGAACCAGCGGGTTGACCTTACCGTGAAAACGCCCGTTGATTAGATCGAAGTTTATGTGCACGGCAGGTCACCCGTAACGTTCTGTGTAGATAAATAAATGACACTGCGAGAAAATCTAAAACAACAGATTGAGCCATTCATAACCCAAGAGGAAAGCGCTGTAAGGCTTGTTAAAGTTTCTGGGATTGTGATTGTCATTGGTTATCCCGTTTACCTGATATGGCACATTATCGGAGCGTTACTGTTTATTCCTCTCGCTTGTTTTGGGATTGGGGTAATGAAAAAAAATATGACAGTGGCATCAGCAGGAACGAAGGTGAAATGTCCAGTTTGTAATAAGAGGTTAGGTTTTATATTTCGTGATGTGAATAATTTCTCATGGAGCCCTTTTTCAAGAATACAGAAAGAAGATTCTGGAGAGATTACTCATTGCCCTTCATGCCTGACAGGAATGGATGAAGAAATAGAATCACAGAACCAGTGGGTGGAGCCTACGGTGGCCGACGCCAATTGATTAAGTGAAGTTTATGTTCACCGGCGGCTCACCCATAACGTTGGGATGCATAAAAATATGATGAACAAAAAAACAAAGCGATTGGCCATTACCTACTCCAGCACATTGTTCATTCTGTATATCATATCTATATTCCTTTGTTTCCCATTCAGAGATCATGATGTCCCGTTAGGCGAAGCAATTTTCACCAGCCTTTTGTCAATCTTCGGTCCATGGGCTACACAGGTTTCAAAGTTAACCACAATCAATCATGCAGGAGAACTCTGTTATCCATGGCTAACTTTCACAGCGATTGGCCTCACAGTTGTCTTGATGGCTGTAATTAGAATATCAATATCGAGCAACAAAAAATGGATTACAGCACTCTGCTTAATATTATATTTCCCACTAATATTTGTTTGGATGTATTTCGGGTGGGGATTGATGACAAGCTACTTACACTAATAAAAATATCCCAACCAGAGCGTGGAGCCTACCGTGAAAACGCCCGTCGAGTTAGGCAAAGTTTATGTGCACGGGCGGCTCACGCTTAACGTTAGATGGCTGATAAATCTTCAACCCATGTTTTGATCGGAAAGATTTTACCTTCCCCTCCTAACCCATCGCGCTCCAGCATCCTGCAAATCGCTTGAGCCGCCGCTTCAGTTGCGTGACAATCCATTGTGTGATCTTTCGCCTTTTTCTGCATGACGGAACCTTCTGGCCATTGTGCGTGGGATCTAAATCTTTTCTCATTCATAGTCTTCTCCATCTAACCAGCGGCTTGAAGGGACGCGGTTAAACGCCCGCCGATTCGGTCCAAGTTTATTTCCCGCGCCCCTCATCCGTAACGTTGGGCACGTAAAATATGAAGCTTATTCAAACGTTATCAGTACTTCTCATCGCAACTCCTTTTATTTTTAGGGGGATATTTGGTCCGTTCATTTTGACGTTCTTCGGTGTTGTGATTGGCCTTTGGTCTATTCTGGAATTGAGACTCATAAAAGCTGGGACATATTTGCTGAGTAAAATTTTATTTGGGGGAGTTGCAGTTTTAGCGACACTTGTAACAGTGCAATATTTGAAAAACGACATGGGAAATGCCTCTGAATTATATTATTTCTTAACGCCTTTAATTACATTGTATTTGGCTCTTGTGCTTGAGTTGAATATTAAATCAAAGAATGCCCAACCAGCAGGTGGACCCTATCGTGATAACGCCCGTCGATGAAGTTGAAGCACAATCCACTCAGGGTCACCCGTAACGTTCGAACAACTCACTTGGCTGCATAAAAATTCAATGAAATCAGATTTGCAGACAATTCACCGGATATCCTGCTTTTCACCGGACTTCCTGCTGTGCCCGGACAACCTGCAGAGAAACGTAGAAAA